>JAYVEZ010000182.1:0-2671 GCA_043773645.1 Cytophagales bacterium | reverse complement strand
CGCAATCCCAGGAACTTGCTCAGGGCTTTCGCGAACGCGGTTATTTGCCCGATGCCTTGATTAATTTTCTCGCCTTCCTCGGCTGGAACCCGGGCACCGAGCAAGAGATATTTTCGATGAAGCAGCTGATTGAAGCCTTTACACTTGAACGCATTGGCAAAGCCGGCGCGCGCTTTGATATTCAAAAAGCACAATGGTTCAACCAACAGTATTTAAAGGCCAAACCAGAATCTGTGTTGACGGGCTACTTGATGAATTCCTTACAACAGCAAAACATCTCGTGTTCGCTTGAAAAGGCATTGAAAATTGTTGCTGCGATGAAAGAGCGTGTGACATTCCCACAGGATTTCTGGGAACAGGCTAAATTCTTTTTCATTGCACCCACCTCCTTTGACGAACAAATCGTTGCAAAGAAATGGAATGATGAGGCGGTCAAAGTACTGAGTGCCTATTGCGAAGAGATAAAGTCCTTGCCGCCCATCACGGCCGAAACAGCCAAAAATACGTTAGAGGCTGTAACCGCCCGGCTGGGTATCAAGACGGGGCAGATTCTTCAGATCCTGCGCATGATTGTCACCGGCGGCGCCTCCGGTCCTGACCTGATGATGACCCTTGAAATACTCGGCAATGCGGAAGTAGAAAAAAGAATGCGTTTCGCTTTAGATACATTGAAACTTAAAGTAGTCTGATCATGACGAAGAAACCAGAGCCAGGGAAATCCCAGAAAATCAAACCCAAGCCGCGGGTACACAAGGACCTTGATGGACTGGAAGTATCCATCGATACCTTCGGGGAGATCCGATCGAACATGCACATTGAAAAGATCAATGAGTTTCTCAACAAAAATGTAGACGATAAAAAACTCGCCGAGCGTGAAGACTACGATGACATGAAAAAAGGCGAAAAGCCTAAGCCCAAATCAAAAAAGAAGTAATCTGATTATCATTCAGACTGCACTTCATTAAGAAATTTCGAACTTCATCGGGCCTTTGCGCCTTTGCGGTTAAAATTTCAGCAACCCCCTGATCACCGAATTCGTATTATCCTCACTATAACTCTACTCTATGAACTCCCACGAGATCGACTACCAAATAAAAGGCGAAAGCATTCAAATCGTCGAAATAGAACTGGACCCACTTGAGACTGTCATTGCCGAAGCCGGAGCTATGCTCTTCATGGAGGATGGTATTCAATTTGAAACGAAAATGGGTGACGGCTCTTCTGCCAATCAAAGCATTTTTGATAAGCTAATCTCTGCCGGCAGCCGGGTGCTGACAGGCGAGTCACTCTTCATGACCCATTTCACCAACCGCGGAAACAAGAAAGCAAAAGTCGGTTTCTCAGCGCCTTATCCCGGTACCGTCATTCCGATCGACCTGGCTACCAGTCGAAACAATGAATTGATTGTGCAAAAGGATGGCTTCCTGTGTGCTGCGTATGGAACTAAACTCTCCATTTTTTTCAACAGAAAATTTGGCTCCGGCCTTGTAGGTGGTGAGGGATTTATCCTCGAAAAACTTCAGGGAGATGGTAAGGCATTTGTTCATGCCGGCGGCACGGTCATTGAAAGGACCCTCAACAATGAGACATTGCGCGTTGACACCGGTTGTGTAGTAGCGTTTGAATCCAACATAGACTTTGATGTACAAATGGCTGGAGACCTGCGTTCCATGATCTTTGGAGGCGAGGGAATGTTCCTGGCCACCCTGCGCGGCACAGGGAAAATCTGGCTTCAATCCATGCCCATCCGCAAGCTGGTACAAGCATTGTCTCCGTATGGATCCAATAGCCACAAAGAAGCCAGTTCATTGTTGGGAGGATTCTTGAAAGGCTAAGTTCGCGGTGCAAGGGGTAGCTTGGGAATGAGTCCGGGTACCTGGGTCTTGTATGCTCTGTATTCATCTCCAAAGGCCATCAGCAATTTTTTCTCCTCCAGGTATATGCCAATGGGTAAATACAAGAATATGCTCATACACGAAATGAGGGTAGGAGGATTGGGTATGAAAAGAAAGAACCCAACTGTGATCAGAATCAGCCCCGCGTAAATAGGATGACGGACATATTTCAAAATGCCTTCAATCCTGAGGTCTTGTTTTTCCTCCCTTAGCCCCAGGAATGACTTTAGATTATAATGCCTGAATGAAAGTTGAATGGTCATCACACCAAACGTTGTAAGTACCAAACTTACATAGCGAATGAAGCCATCGCTCGCAAAAAAGTTATCAGCCTGAATGCTTCCATTCATGACCAACAAACCAATCAGACCGACGGTGGAAAAAATGCTGTATAACAACCTGTAGGTCTGGGACCCCAGGCCGAACATTCTCTTGGCCATTTCCGACGCAAGCAAGCTGTGCAACGTAAAATAAAGCACCCACCCACCGATTAACAGTAAATAAATCATTGAGCCAAAGGTAGAAAAGGTTGGCAGCGATATGCTGAATAGTGAGTACTTTTAACTGACTCATTTCCCATGCAACCCATCACCATTGGCCTTATCCGTGAAGGAAGAATCCCGCCTGATAAACGGGTGGCTTTCACTCCCCTGCAGACAGAAGAAATTATGCAGCGGTTTCCCCATGTCTCCGTGGTCTGTCAGCAAAGTCCGCTGCGATGCTTTCGCGATGAAGAGTTTAAGGCACTTGAGATCCCCATCATGAATGATATGCAT
>JAYVEZ010000181.1:0-5941 GCA_043773645.1 Cytophagales bacterium | reverse complement strand
TGATCCTTCCCGACAAGGCTGATTTCAAAACTTCTTTTCAAAAGGATCTTTTGGATGGCGTTGTGACGATTCAATTTCAGGCGCCTACCATTCAAGTAGGACAAGACGGGCAATCGGTAAATACAGAAACAAAAACCATCACGGCAATTCCATACTACGCCTGGTGTAACCGGGGGCAAAATCCGATGCAGGTATGGCTTCCGAAGAGAATCAAGGATATTAAAATAAATAATTAAGTATTGGGTGTAAAAACAATGGATTCTTTTTTAACCACATAGGCACATAGAACACATAGAAAAATCTTCAGGCAAACTATGTGCCCTATGTGCCTATGTTGTTAAGTATTAATGAAGGCTCATGAAAACAAAAATGAACATAACTCTCCTCACACTGATTGGTATTGCCTTGTCATCAATTCTGAGCGCGCAATCGTACTTGCCAGAAAGAAATAATCCTAAAATAAAAGTCAAACCCGTTGTCGATGTTCAAGCGTATGCATTCGACCTGAAAGACATACGGTTGCTACCGGGAAGTCCGTTCAAAAATGCTATGGACAAAGACGCTGCGTACCTGCTTACCATTTCTCCTGATCGCCTGCTGCACCGCTTTTATGCCAATGCGGGCTTGCCAACCAAGGGCGACGTCTACGGTGGATGGGAGAGTGACGGCCTGTCGGGCCACACGCTGGGGCACTATCTATCAGCGTGTGCGATGATGTATGCTTCGACGGGTGACGCTCAATTCAAAGAGAAAGTGGATTACATCGTGGAGGAGCTGGCGCGATGTCAAAAGGCAAGAAAGTCCGGGTACGTGGGAGCTATTCCCAAGGAAGATTCAATCTTTTGGAAACTGCAGCACGGTATTATTAAGACATCCGGATTTGATTTGAATGGCGGCTGGTCGCCCTGGTACACGGTTCATAAGGTAATGGCAGGGTTGACAGATGCCTACTTGTACTGCGACAATCAAAAGGCGTTGACGGTTGTGATTGGCATCGCCGACTGGACTGCCAACATCCTGAAGGATTTGTCAGATGACCAGTTGGAACAAATGCGCAAGTGTGAATATGGTGGCATGAACGATATCCTGGTTCACCTTTACGAATTGACGGGTAACAAAAAATACCTGGACTTGTCTTACAAGTTTCACGATCAGTTTGTGCTGGGACAACTCGCCAATCACATTGACGCGATGCAGGGTAAACACTCCAATACGAATGTTCCGAAGGCCATTGGCTGCGCCAGACGATATGACCTCACATCAGCGGAAAGCGATAAGACCATTGCCACTTTTTTCTGGGAAACCATCGTGAACCATTACACCTACGTGATCGGGGGAAACAGCAACTATGAATACCTGGCCGAACCAGACAAGCTCAACGATCGCCTGAGCGACAATACCTGTGAGACTTGCAACACCTACAACATGCTCAAATTGACCCGGTATTTGTTTTCGTGGAAACCATCTTCAGTATTGGCAGACTACTATGAGCGGGCTTTGTACAACCATATCCTGGCTTCACAAAATCCGGAAAGCGGTATGATGTGCTACTTCGTTCCGCTCAGAATGGGTACGAAGAAGGAATTCAGTGACCCTTTCAATACGTTTACCTGCTGTGTGGGAAGTGGAATGGAGAACCATTCCAAATACACCGAGGGTATCTATTTTGAGGGTAAGGATGGAAGCTTGATCGTCAATCTGTTTATTCCCTCCGAACTTACCTGGAAAGAAAAAGGTGTTGTGGTGAGGCAAGAGTCCACATTCCCTGAATCTGACAAAATCAATTTTACGGTCCGGGCGAAATCACCGGTTGCTTTCTCGTTGAAGATCCGCCAACCGAAATGGGCAGCGGGGAATCTGAAAATCAGCGTGAATGGAACTGAGGCAAAAGCGCAAAAGGATGCCTTGGGCTATTGGTCAACCAGCCGCACCTGGGGTAAGGACGACAAGGTAGAGATCATCACGCCCATGAACCTCCATACCGAAAGCATGCCCGACAATGCCAACCGCATTGCCCTGCTTTATGGACCTGTGGTGATGGCAGGACAGTTGGGGAATACCATGCCTGATCCTGTGTTTGGTACTACTGTTTTGCTTACGGACGATCATAATGTTCAGGACTGGATCAAAGCTGTACCAAGTGAACCGTTGGCATTTACAACCAATCATGTTGCAAAACCGGCTGACGTGAAGTTGATACCGTTCTATAAAACTTACGATCAGTATTTTAATGTCTACTGGGATTACTTTACTCCGGCGGAATGGAGTAAACGCCAGGCTGAATATGAGGCAGAGAAGAAGCGCCAGCACGGCATCGAAGAACACACCATTGACATCATCCGCATTGGGGAGATGCAGCCCGAACGCGACCACAACCTCAAGGCCAGTGAAAAATCATATGTAAGCGATGCCCTGGGGCGCATGGGCCGTGAAGCAAGGAGTGGAGGATTTTTTTCTTTTGATATGAAGGTTCAGTCGGGTGTATCCAGCGCCTTGCTTTGCACCTACATTGGTGATGATCAGAAGAGAGGATTTGATCTTATGGTGGATGGTGTGAAAATTGGAACACAGGAGCTCAATGGCGGTACCACGGGAAGATTCTTTGATGTAGAATATCCCATACCCGCTGAACTTATTTCAGGCAAATTGACGGTGTTGGTGAGGGTACAAGCCCATCCCAACAAGACGGCGGGAAGGGTGTTTGGGTGCAGGATCCTTAAGAAAGGGGAGTAGAAAGTAGAAAGCTGAAAGCCGAAGGCTAAAAGAGAGATTGTGAATAGATACGACAAACAAGTGCGGCACCTGGTGGCAGTGGATTGCATCATCTTCGGATTTGATGGTGAGGAATTGAAGTTGCTGCTCATTCACCGGGGCTTTGAACCAGAACTGGACAAGTGGAGCCTGATGGGCGGTTTCGTAAAAGGAGAGGAGAGCCTGGAGATGGCCGCGGCCAGAATTTTAAAACAGCTTACCGGCCTGAGCGGTGTCTACATGGAACAACTGCATACCTTCGGCAATCCTAAAAGGGACCCCGTCGAGCGCACCATTTCGGTAGCATACTACTCATTGATTGACATCCATCAGTATGAAAGGCAACTGAGCGATGATTATCATCCGGAATGGTTTAGCCTTAAAGAAATTCCCAAGCTCATTTTTGATCATCAGCAAATGCTTGCCCTCGCCAAAGCCAAACTCAGGGACAAGGCCGCCGTACAGCCCATTTTATTTGAATTGTTGCCAGAGAAGTTTACGCTCCCGGTAGTTCAGAACCTCTATGAAAGTGTTTATGAAAAGGAATTTGACAAGCGGAATTTCAACAGGAAAGTGTTGTCGAGCGGTCTTTTGGTAAGAACACAGCTCAAAGAAAAGCATAGTTCAAAGAAAGGGGCATTTTATCATCGACTTGACAAGCGCAAGTATCGGACACAGTTTCAATCCTTTCTCAACCTGAACTTTCACACAGGCAATCTATGAGTGATTTTTTTGTCATCGGTGTTGATTTTGGAACAGATTCGGTCAGGTCCCTGATTGTGAATTCCCGAAATGGTGAAGAGGTCGCATCCTCCGTATTTCAATATCCACGTTGGAGGGATGGATTGTATTGCAATCCATCTGCAAATCAATTTCGCCAACATCCTCAGGACTATGTCGATGGACTTGAGAACAGCATCAAGACAAGTCTTTCGAAAGCGGGTGAATCTGTAAGAAAAAGTTGCAGAGCCATCTCCATTGACACCACTGGATCTTCTCCAGTTGCCGTGGATAGGAATGGGACCCCATTGGCCCTTCTGCCAGCATTCAGTCAGAATCCCAATGCGATGTTTGTGTTGTGGAAAGATCACACCGCGGTAAAAGAGGCAGAGCAGATCAACAGGCATGCAACACAATTCGACACAAACTACCTTCAATTTGTAGGAGGAATTTACTCTTCTGAATGGTTCTGGGCAAAGCTCTTGCATGTGCTGCGCGTGGATGAAGAAGTTCGGAAGGCATGTTACTCATGGGTGGAGCACTGCGACTGGATACCCTTTCTGCTTACCGGGGGTACCGATGTACACCAACTCAAACGGGGTGTTTGTTCGGCTGGACACAAGGCTTTGTGGGCGAAGGAATTCGGCGGACTTCCACCGGATGACTTCTTCACTTCACTGGACCCGGTGCTGAAAGGATTCACGCAGCGACTCTTTACTGAAACGTACACTGCTGATAAACCTGCAGGCAATTTAAGCGCATCGTGGGCTTCACGACTTGGCCTTGCTACCAATGTTATCGTGGGTGTTGGCGCCTTTGATGCACACATGGGTGCGGTGGGTGGTCAAATCGAACCCTATCACCTGAGCAAAGTGATGGGCACCTCCACATGCGATATGCTCGTGGCTCCAAGGGCTGACATGAAAGATAAACTTGTCAGGGGAATTTGTGGACAGGTGGATGGATCGGTTATTCCCGGCATGATCGGACTGGAAGCAGGTCAATCTGCCTTTGGCGACACCTACGCGTGGTTCCAGAATCTGTTGGCCTGGCCGATTCAGGAATTATTGAGTCAAAGCGCTTTACTCGATCTGGCTTTGGCAGACAAACTAAAGTCTGAATTGAGTTCTAAAATCATCCCCCAATTGACAAGGCAGGCAAGTTTATTTCCAGTGCTTGAAGGAGATCCATTGGCTGTGGATTGGCTAAATGGAAGACGAACTCCCGATGCTAATCAGGAACTGAAAGCAGCCATCTCATCGCTCAACCTTGCCAGTGACGCTCCGTCTATCTTCAAGACCTTGGTAGAAGCAACTTGTTTCGGTGCGAAAGCTATTGTTGACCGCTTCAATCAGGAGAATGTCCCGGTGAAGGGATTGATTGGCCTGGGAGGTGTGGCTAAGAAATCACCCTACATCATGCAAGTGATGGCAGACGTCATGAATATGCCGATAAGAATTCACAAGTCAGAACAAACCTGTGCGGCGGGAGCGGCCATGTTCGCAGCGACGGTCGCCGGGATTTACCCGATGGTGGAGGAAGCCATGGCGGCTATGGGACAGGGATTTGATGCGGTGTATAAACCCAATCCAGAACTTACATCGATCTATGAACGACGATATCAAAAGTATAAGGAGCTGGGAGAATTTGTGGGCAGGTCGGTATAAAAAAATAAATATGGTCACCAAGAACACAACGGAAGCACAAAGGCCACAAAGATTTATTGGAACTTCGTAGTGCCCGTCGTGCCTATCTGCCGATTGGCAGGGTCTTAGTGTCCTTTGTGACCCCTTCAAATCTTTATCAACTTGTAATCCTTAATTAAAACACCAAACCAGAGATGACCAAGTACGATCGAATCAAGAAAGGCGCCTTCGACGCAAACATGGAATTGCCAAAACTGGGCCTTGTCATTTTTACCTTTGGCAATGTCAGTGTCGCCGACAGGAGCCTGGGGGTATTTGCCATAAAGCCGAGTGGAGTTCCCTACGCGGAACTTTCTTCAGACAAAATGGTGATCGTGGACTTTGATGGCCGTGTGAAAGAGGGAAGCCTTCGGCCTTCTTCAGACACACTCACCCATGCATTGTTGTATAAAACATGGAACGACCTCGGCGCGATTGTTCACACGCATTCAACGTATGCTACCGCCTGGGCCCAGGCGCAACAGGATATTCCGATTTTAGGCACTACCCATGCCGACCACCTTACGGTGGATATTCCCTGTGCTCCACCCATGGATGATAAAATGATCACAGGAAATTATGAGCGGGAGACCGGAAACCAGATTATTAATTGCTTAAAAGATAGGAAGCTGGACTATCATGATGTTGAAATGATGCTGGTAGGAAATCACGCTCCTTTTGCATGGGGACAGAATCCATCAAAAGCAGTTTACAATGCGGCTGTCCTGGAAGAAATTGCATACATGGCGTATCTGACTTTGCAAATCAATCCAGCGGCAGATAAA
>JAYVEZ010000180.1:0-3699 GCA_043773645.1 Cytophagales bacterium | reverse complement strand
CGGAAATGGCCCCTTGACCTTTTTTAGTTGCGTAGCCTGTCTAATAATCCAATCTTGTGTTCGTTTTAAGACTGAATGATTCCCTGCGTTACAATTTTCAACATCTTTAGTTTAGGGCGTTACACTCGGCCTTTGGCCGTCAGCTTTTGGCTTTTGGCTTTTGGCTTTCAGCTTTCTATTCTCCCTGCCCACGGACAAATCAGCCCTGAAAAACTGACCTCCGGTAGGATGGACAGGGGCCAGTGGATCAAAGCAGAGAAATCCCTTCGCAAGTCACTTTCGAAAGATACCTTGAATGCTGAGGCGCGCTACCTTCTTTCGTTGTACTATTTCTCCTTCATCAGTCCATCACAAAACCTGGACTCCGCATTGGGTTACATAAAAGGTGCATCGAAGGACTTTCAGAAAACTCCTGCCAGAGACCGTGAAAGGTTGAAAAGAGTTCCTCTTGACAGCCTGCTAATATTACGGCTTGCAAAAAAAATTGATAGTGCTGCATTTGAAAAAGCGAAAGGATTCAATACGGAAGCAGCGTACCAGTACTTCATTGATCTTCACACATCCGCATCCCAGCGTGGGGCGGTGATCGAGTTGCGGGATGAGGTGGGGTTTCTCGATGCCTTGAAAGTCAATACCTGGTTCAGCTTTCAGAATTTCATCACCCGTCATCCGGCTTCTCACCGCAAGGCAGAAGCCCAGCGTAGATTTGATAAGTTATTGTTTGAGGACAAGACAAGAAGTCAACGGCTTTCAAGCTACATACAGTTTAACGAACAATTTCCGGAAAGTCCATACCGATCCCTGGCCGAGAAGATGGTTTTTGAAATTTCAACGGCCTCAGGTTCCCCTGAATCATTTCATTGGTTTATCCAAAACCATCCATCGAGCGTGTGGTCTGCAAGGGCTAAAAATATCTTGTACATGATGCAATCCGCAGAGCAGGAAAATATTTTTGAGAACTCCTGGATGAGTGACTCCCTGAAGCAGGTGGAGCAGTTGAACGATTCGTATTGGGTACCTGTGTTCAAATCGGGACTATACGGATTTATGAACGACCTTGGCACGGAAGTCATCGCTCCAAGGTTTGAAAAAGTATCTGATGATTACCGCTGCGGCGATGTGAAGGATCCCCTGTTGATCACATCGCAAGGATTGATCGGGCGGAATGGTGCCATGGTTTGGAAAGGCCCTATTTCTGATTTGAAAGATATTGGCATTGGCTTCGTATTGGTATCCACTGATTCGGGGGGTCAGGTTATTCACACGTCTGGTTTTCCTGTCGGTCAGAATGTGCAAGGTGCCCAGGGGCTTTGCAATCGATTTGTTTCACTTGAGCATAACAAAAAATGGGCAGTCTTCACATTGTCCGGCAGGCAGTTGCTCCCCTTTTCACTGGATGCGGTAATGGCATTGGATTCATTGGTGGTGCTTACCCGGGGCAGCAAAAAGATTCTCACCACCCCAATGCGCCTGGGCAGAATGGCAGACCATATGGAATTGAAAGAGGATTTTGTTTTTGACGACGTGCGCCGGTGGGGAAATCAAAACTACTGGGTGCGCAACGGAACGCTTGAGGGGGTGATTGATGGTCGGTTGAATTTTGTCATCCCACTCGACCGTCAGGTGTTGCGCAAAACTTCCTTTGGATTTCTTGGTGGAAAAGCGGGCAAAGTATTCATGGCGGGAATTCGAAGGCTGGAAAATACTTCCTATAAAAATGTTCAGGAGCAGGCAGGCTGGATCCGGCTACAAACGGAAAAGGACCGGTACCTTTTGTATGATGTCGGCCTGGACCGCCTGACGGAGGGTGACAGTGTGTGGTTTCAGGGTCAGCTTGCGTTTCAGCAGACCCATGATTCACTCCATGTATTTCTCCCCTCTGGACAGAAACTCACTTTTATAGATCGGGCTTCCTTTCAGATCAAGGAGTTCCGCGATTCGACGACGTGGCTTGTGTTGGATGAGAAAAAGAAGAAAGTGGTTTTTGACGCTGCCTCTGGTATAAAACTCTTTTCGATTGAGGCCGACCAGCTCGAACCGGTATCACCGAATATTTTTGTGGTCACAAAAGCAAACAAGAAGGGGCTGGTATCGGAAGAAGGTAAACTGCTCGTGCCGATTGAATTTGATGCAATCGTGGCGGGTGACCAGGGAACTTATTCCCTTTTGAAAGACAAGAAGTTCGGCTGGTATGATGAGCGAACAAAGCTTTTAATAAAGCCTACCTTCGATCGCAATGTCAAAATGTATCACCGGGGACTGTGGATAGCATTCAAAGATAAAGGATATGGATTTATCCCATCCGACGGAAAGCCGAAGGGAAATTTTGAGTGGGAAGAGATTCAGTATTGGACGGATTCAGTCGCCTGGGTGAAGAGAAACTTCCAATGGATTCTTTGGGACATCCACGGGCAGAAAGCAAAATTGAGCAACGTGAGAAGTTTTACGGTTGTCAAGGATACAGAAGCTGAAAAGATTTTTATCATTCGGCAGGAAAATGCTTTTGGCGTCATCAGCAGCAGAAGGGGCACGGTGGTACCCATTCAATACAGTGATATTGTCAATCTGGGCACGAGCGAAATTCCGTTGTATTTCACAGAGCGACACATAGAGGAAGCGGCCATCTCGGTGGTGGTATATTATGACCAGCATGGCAAAATTATTCGGAAGCAGGCGATGGAAGCAGAGGAGTTTGAGAAAATATATTGCGATAACTAGTCCTACTTTGTCAACTTGAATCTTCTTTTCCCAACTGTTGAGAAATAGAAAGGCAAGGTCACAACGGGCACTAAGGAGGCACACCTGTGTGCCGAAGCACTTCGGTGCGCAGGCACAAAGAAAACACGAAGAATTTAAAGTAAATATGCAATTTGATCTCTAATTCCATTGTGTCCTTTGTGCTTTCGTCGTGGGCTTTGTGACCCCTTCTCGAGAATTATGTATCATTTGATAAACTTGACACAGTAGGATTAGCTACCCACAAAATTAATATACCATTCATCGCCGAATCCAAAATCGGTGTGAATGAATCATTTATATTCGCACCAACTAAGACGTTATGAAAAGAATCACTTTGGTTTTCATTTGTTTCGCAACCCTGACACTTTCTGCACAGGACAAGACAAAGGCACAAACGCAAGCGACTCCCAAGGTCCAGTCGCACGACAGGCCCAAGCTTGTGGTTGGCATCGTGGTCGACCAGATGAGGCAAGAATACCTCTATCGTTTTGAAGAAAAATTCGGAACTGGCGGATTTAAACGGCTGATGTCGGATGGTTTTATGCTGAAGAATGCCCATTATAATTATGTCCCGACCTACACCGGTCCCGGCCATGCATCTGTGTATACGGGAACAACCCCGGCGGTTCATGGCATCATTGGCAATGATTGGTATGACAAGGTTTTAAAGAAGAGCGTGAACTGCGTGGAGGATCCGTCACAGAAACCCGTGGGCAATGAGAAAGGCAACGGAGACGTATCGCCCTGGAGAATGCTTTCAACGACCGTCACGGATGAACTCAAGCTGGCCACACAGAAAAGTGCGAAAGTCATTGGCTTGTCAATGAAAGACCGCGGTGCCGTCTTACCCGCTGGACACTTGGCCGATGGTGCCTATTGGTTTGATGGCCTCACTGGAAAATTCATCAGCAGCACGTACTATAAGCCGGGACTTCCGCTGTGGCTGGAGAAATTCAACGC
>JAYVEZ010000179.1:0-6284 GCA_043773645.1 Cytophagales bacterium | reverse complement strand
AGGTCTGGCTTAAGCCTGTTAATTTTTTCAACGGCCTCATTGCCTTTGGCGCATTCTCCGATGATTTGAATCTCCGGAAAACCTTCCAGGTATTCGTGCAGCAGTTCACGGGCCAGTTTTTCATCGTCAATGATCAGACAGGTGGTATTCATAGTAGTTGATTTTCAGGTTGAGTAGGAAATGGAGTTCCGTTTTTCTCACTGGCCTCAAGGACCGGTATTGAAAAACTTACCGAATATCCCTTGTCCGAGGCCCTGACCTTGAGGGTGGCCTCAGGGCCATAATAGCTTTTCAGGCGCAGGTCTGTATTGGTCATGCCCACGCCACCGGCACTGCCATCCATGACCTTTTTGGCATGAATGCCGAGACCATTATCGGTCACTTCAAAATACACGGCACCGGTCAAATGTTTCACAATCAAATTGATTGTTCCTCCCTCATCTTTTGGGCCGATGCCATACTTCACTGCATTTTCCACCAGGGGTTGCAGAATCATGGGTGGAAGGCTCAGGCCAAGGCAGGTGTCGTCGATATGCTTTTGAAAGTGCAGGCGGTCGCCAAATCGCACTTGCTGAATGAGAATATAATTCTCGATAAAGTCGACCTCCTCGGCAAGCTTAACCATCTTACCCGTGTGGGAGTCCAGCGCATAGCGAAAGATGTCGGACAGTTGGGTAATAACTTTTCGGGCCTGGTCTTTACTGGAGTGGATCAGGGTTGAAATGGAGTTCAGCGTATTAAAAAGAAAATGGGGATTGATTTGTGATTTAAGCAATGAAATCTGCATCTCTTTGTTCTTCAGCGCCAGTTCACTCTTTTCCTTTTCTTCCTTTTGCAAACCCTGGAAATAACGAATCACATAATACACGCCCACAGTAATGATATACTGATCATAAAAGCGCAGGGCCTGCCAGTTGAGAAGCTCCACCATAAACTCTTTCCAGTTTTCAAAATAAATAAGGCCATCCACATAATCCGTAAAGTAGTAGGAAAGTGTGCCCATGATCAGGAAAAAGGAAACAATGCCCACCGCATGTCCAACAATTTGAATGACCGGACGAAAACGGAAAAGCCACTGCGTCCATAAGAAGATCATCACAATCAAAACGCACAATGCTTCCCACAAGTACAGGCCATTCCAGAGTACGTATGGGAAAGGCCTCTTGAGTTTCCATTCAAAGAAAGTGCTGATCGCAAAATTGACAGCATACCAGATGCAAATGAGCAAATAAGCCCGTTTCCAGATTTTTGGAATGTCATTAATAACCTTCACGTATCCCTGAATCGGTTCGATGAGAAAGATGTAAACTCCAGTATAAAATTAGGCAATTGAATGATTTGGCGGTCCAATGGCGCGATATGGAGTTAAAGCGGCGTTTTAGTCGACAAAATGCTTCACGAAGGATAAATCCAAACCGCTAACTTTAGGTGTTCTGCTTTATCCATACAACCGGCATGCGTTTCTCGATTTTACTCTTTCTGACATGGTCCATAAGTTTCGTTGGCCAAGGACAAAATCTGACCATCACATCGAAGGCCATTGACAAAGAGACAAAGGAGCCATTGCCATTTGCCACCGTGGGGATCAAAGGAAAGCCCATAGGAACCATCACCAATTTACAGGGGGATTTTGATTTTCACTTTCCAGCCGAATACCGCAGCGAAATTTTCGTCATCAGCATGCTCGGCTATCAAAATTATGAAGCAACCGTGGAGACGGTGCTTGGTTCTCAGGAATCTGAAATCACCCTGATGAAATCAACGACGGTTCTGAATACGGTGGTCATCTCTGATTCATTGCGGGGTGGGGATGTTTTGCGCATCGCCGTGTCGCGGATTGATCAGAACTATCCAAGCGAACCATTCCTGATGGAAGGTTTCTACCGGGATCTCAAAAAAATCGGGGATACCTATATTTCGTTGCTGGAAGCCGCCATTAAGATTTATGATGAGAGCTACAAAGAGCCCCGAAACAAATCAAAGTTGCGAGAACGCGTTTCCCTACAAGAGGTTCGAAGGAGCCTGGGCTATTCAAATCGGTTTACCTCCTATTTTGATAACGATAATCTATTGGAAGTTCTTCTTCTGAATAATGACGTGCGGTACAGGCTGTTCCCATCCGAAGAGATATTCTTTAGCAATTTAAACCGGGAACAAGACTCCTACTATAACGGCCATGAAATCTTTGTGATCTCTCATACCCAGGACTTTTATCTGAAGGTTTTCATTGACAAAAAAACTTTTGGCATCATCCATGTCGAGTATGAAAATAAAATTCCGGAAGACCTGGGGAGAAAGCGCGGGCTTACACACAAGTTTGAAAGCATGAAGCGTGTGGTGGATTTCAGAATGTTTGAGGGTAAATTTTTTCTCAACTACCTCACGGTCGATTACAAAGTCAACTGGTATGATGCTGAAACCGAAGAATTGCGTTTTGAAACCGAGCTGCAACAACAGTTGCTCATCAACAAAGTGTTTCCGGAACCGGAAGAACGCATCGGAGTCACACAAAAAATGCGCAGCTATGGTTTGCAATACCAGGACCAGCCCTACAACAAGAAATTCTGGGATGTGTACAATGTCATTAAAGACAGTCCACTGGACAAAAGAATCATTACCGATCTTGAGCTATCGGGGCCGCTGGAAAAACAGTTTGAGAAAAACTGATGATGCAACACCATCCCAACGGAACGGATTGTTAGAAATGGTAGACCAGGTTGAGGTAAATGTTCAAGGGCCCTACTTTATATTGATCGCCGGTTACCAACTGGGTTCCCTGAAAAACTACAATGGCCTCCGGGCGCAAAATAAGCCTCTGTGATAACGGGATTGCGACACTGGTTTGCAACGTGTTGAACAATTCAAGAGGCAAGTCCTCATCTTTTTCTTCCTGACTTTGCGTTCTGCCAAGCAGCATGTTCATCATTCCGTCAACGCAATGCGTTTCCAACAGGCCCATCCCGACAGACCACCTCACCCCGCACTTCAACTTCCATTCTGCATCCAGGAGTCCCATGGAGAGTATCCAAGGCATGACGTTTCTATTGGACTGATCAAAGAGGTATGTTCCCTTTCGCTCAAGATAGTAAATTACGCTCATGCGGTATAGGAGCCTGAAATTCTCTTTTTGGTACAATCTGGCTGCCAACTTTATGGCGATGAGTGAAAGGGTACCGGTTGTTCCGCCCACCACTCCCAGAGCGAACCGATTGCTCACACCATAATTCACCTCTCCGATCAGTACCGGTGCCGCCACGGAGCTCCCACGGTAGGTTGTGAGGAGTCCCGCGCTAAATTTATGTTTTCCAGGAAAGTATGGGTCATTCATAAATTGGTTAGGTGCTTGCGCAGCAGCATCCTGAAATAAGGATACCAAGAGTAAAATGAACAAGAATACAATGAGCGCAATGTTTTCATGCAGGTTGCGAATGGGTAAATGAAATTGGTCGGTTTTCATGGCGATTGATTTTGTTTACTCAAAAGTATTCTCGCCAGCGCCTGATCATGTTTCGATCACCGCCGTCCTTTAAATTTCTTTTTGCATAAAATCAATAATCCCATTCAGGGCACAGGGATTGTTGCAATAATCGCAAGCGATATACCTGATTGTTGGCGGAGAATTTGAAAATTTATCCCGTAGCTATCGGGATGAATCAATTTGAAAATTCAGGAGAGGCTGACGGAGGGCATCTGAAGTCCACTGAAAAATTCTAAAAGGACTTGAATAATTATTCTTTAATGAATTTGATGTGAACAATCTTCTTCCCATCGTTGACTTTGAGAAAATAGATTCCTGAAGACAACTCCCGGATATCGATTGAGGTTCCATCCTGAGAGAATTGGATAGGAGGTTGGGATTCTTTTCCAAGCAGATTGATCACACCCCAGCTTTCCGATTCGATTGAAGTGCCCTTTACAAAGAGTTGGTCACGAGCAGGAATCGGGTAAACCGAAACCGGTGTGGTTTTTGAAATGTCGCCGGTGACCACAGCAGGATTCGGTTGTGTGATGGGTACTTCTGGTGGATCAATGGTTACTTCCAATGGATCAGAAGAATCACTCTGGCATCCGTCTATTTTGATTTTGACTGTATAGGTGCCGGCTGCCGCTGTGATGGATGGACCTGTGGCCGCGATGACTGTGCCGTTAATAAACCACTGATAACTCTCTCCTCCACCCGTCGTAAGCACTGGCGCAAGTGGATTGGATGCACTGAAGGTGATGGTTGGCTTGGCCGGGTTGATGCAAAATGTTTGTGTTATTGAAGGTGCAGGACTGAATATGTTATTCCCTGACTGCTCTGCCGTGATGGAAACGGTGCCGGGCCTGATCGATGACACGCGGGTTCCCGAAACTGTGATTTTGTTCGACGCAGTCGAGAAATCTACAGCAAGTCCTGAACTCGAAGTCGCAACAAGGTCGAGGGGCTCGGTCATCGTTCTGGCCTCCACGGTACGAAAGTAGATCGACTGTGCAAATCTTATCTTGTTTTCAAAAACAGAAACATAACCAAAACCTACGGATACGGCCAAGTCCGGCCTTCCGTCACCATTAAGGTCTCCGATGGCCACCGACCCCGGGCCATAGACGTTACCTACTGTAAAGTCTACTTTGGTGCCAAAAGAAATTGGTGCACCGCTGGGTGTGGTGTTTGTGAACACGGTCGGGCCATTGGGATGTGAAATTGCCAGGTCAAGATTCCCGTCGCCGTTAATGTCATCCATGGCCACACTGGTTGTTTCAATGTCCGTTCCAAAGTTAAGTGTGGTCTCCATCGAACTTGCCGTGATCGATCCGGACGTACATTTATTTTTTAATATGGAGATCGATGTAAAATTGATAACAGCCATATCCGGCTTGGCATCCCCATCCAGGTCGCCAATAGCAATACCCATTGGACTTGGTCCAGTAGCGAATTCAACCTTTGAGGCAAATGAACCGGCAGCGATGGTTCCTGGCGTACTGGTATTTCTGAGGAGTGAAATTGTATTTCCAAAAATATTTACCGTTACGAGGTCCCTCTTACCGTCACCATCCATGTCGTGAATAGCCACTGCATGAGGATTAATGCCTGCAGAAAAGTCGACCCTGGCGGCAAAAGAAGTTCCATTGATCACACCCATTGTACTGGTATTCCTGAATACCGAAACTGAGTTTTCCGCACCATTTGATACCAATAAGTCCGTCTTTCCATCTCCGTCCAGATCTGAAATCGCGATGCCCCAGGGATACCCACCAGTAGGAAAATCGACCTTTGTGGCAAATGAACTTGCCTGCAACACGCCCACGGTACTTGTATTTCTAAAAATTGAAACTGTATTGCCGCCATTATTGGCTATCGCTAAGTCCAGTTTGCCATCTCCATCCAGATCACCCAGGGCAATACTCGCAGGGGCGGAGCCAGTAGAGAAATCTACTTTCGCATCGAAAGAGTTCGCAGTGATCGTTGAAGCAATGCATGTGTTTCTGAATATCGAGACCGTGCCGCCCATGATATTGAGTACTGCCAGATCGGGCTTGCCATCTCCGTCAAGATCACCAATGCAAACGCTGTAGGGAGTCGAGCCTGCCGTGAAATCTTCCCTTGTAGCGAAGGTGGTGTTATCTACCTGCCCACCGCCCGGGAACGTCACGATAAATGGTGCATTCGAGTAAGCGGTCAGTCCATTCACCAATACTGAAATAAGTTGATAGGTCGCCCCAATGGGAACAATTACTGAAAGTTGCGTGGCAGTAGAAGAGGTAACCGTTGCCTGAGTCGCACCAAAATAAACAATGTTGTCCGCAGGAATTGAACTGAAGTTGGTCCCGCTTATCGTAACAGTTGTTCCAATGGCACCAAGCGCTGGCGAAAATGAAGTAATGGTTTGTGCGTGGACATGACTTGCGAGAATCAATATCACCAAGACCACCATCGGGGTGAAGAATGTCAAATATTTTCTAATCACAAGAGAGTTCACGCAGTTCATTTTCATGGCATATTTAATGTCTCCCAGGTCAAAAGTAACCTGCTCTGCATCCATTACAGTCTGGACTTGCCACAAACACCACAATAAGAATTGCATAAATCGCAACCGTCGTCAACAAACGATCAAAATTTTCATTTCTAAGGCTTTCTGTGGCGAACATTACCCTTTTTCGTTATTTAATCCGTCCTTGATTTGCGATGGGCTAATCACTATTTCTTTATTGCTAAATCCGGTGTCACAAGACTGTATTGAAGCATAAAAGAATCAAACTGCTTCTGGTCTGAATTGATCTTGATCTCCTTGCTGCCTGAACCC
>JAYVEZ010000178.1:0-2090 GCA_043773645.1 Cytophagales bacterium | reverse complement strand
ACAAAAGTGAAGAAATCCGGAACTTCATCTCCCGTAAAATAACCTACCGCAAAACTGTTACTGGATTCCGTTTTTTCTATCGTTCGTTGCCAAAGTACTTTTTGATCCTTTCCATCAATGGCAAGTATCTTACTGCCGTGCGAGACTGCAACAATATCAAAATAACCATCGCCGGAAACGTCCGCCAGGACGGGTGGTGCAATAAATCCATGACCGCTTTCGGACGCAATCACTTTTGCATTGGACAATTTCTTCTCAATCAGATCAGAAAGTTGGGCCATGTACAAATGCCCATCGATCGTTTCACCTCCCGTTCCAAAAATGAGAGTATACTCCTGGTTACCCGGTTGAGCAAAACAGAGGGGCGCCATATACGATTCCTTTCCGTCCGGCATGGTATCTGCGGCAATGATACCGCCTGTCTTTGAATCAAACAGGATAAGTACTGCCGGATATCGATCCTTCTCTGAATAGGGTGCTGCATTTGCATTTCCCCCGTTGACGGTCAGTACGTCCGGCAAGCCATCGTTGTTTTGATCCGGAACCAATACGCTGTTGTTGAAATTGAAACGCGCATACTGCATAATAGAATCGCGCTTATGTTGATCGTACTTATATTCCCACAACACTTCACCTGTCTTTCCATTGAGCGCTCTAAAATGAGGCGACCGTCCTCCAATAAAAATATCTTTAACGCCATCACCCGTAATATCACAGAATGTAGCCGAACCATACACCTGATCCGTCGCCTCCTGTTGCCACAAAAATTCTCCTGTTTTGCCATCAAATGCCAGAATGCCTTGTTTGCTGAATTGAAACTCATTTTTGCCCGCTCCCATCACGATGTCCAATACCCCATCTTCATTCAAGTCAGCAGTCCGGGGAGAAGACTGGGAGCCAATGACGGGAAAGTCTTTGTCCCATACCAGTTTGCTTTTGCCCGGCCCGCAATGGGCCAGAAAAAATAGAAGAACGATGCAGATGAACGACAACTTGTGAGAAAACCTTGCCATTTTTTTTGTCAGTGACCGAAGGTTAATACGTTGCCAGCGCGCGATCATCCCCCATCGCTTGTAATAATGATTTTAACCCGTTCAGGTTCCGTTCTAAGACAACCTTTACATCGGCAGCTTCAATATGACCGATTATACCAATGGAGCCGTTGTATCCCGAGGCTTTTAATGCCTTCAGCATAGCCAATTCCTGGTCGCCCTGTCCAAGGGGCAGGATCTGCGGGCCTTCTGCCTTCATTCCGTCGATGTTTACGGTTCTAAGATAAGGGAGCATTTGCGTGAGCAACATGGGAAACTCTTTTATTTGGTGGTGTGCGTGATGAAAGTTATAAATCATGCCAACGTCTTTCAAACCTGTTTTTTCTATGATCTTGATCTGGTTAAGAGGTTCACCAAACCAATCTCCGTGATTGTACAGGCTTATTTCGCATCCCAGTTCCTTTGCCCTCTTTTCAAGATACAAAATCACCTTAGAGGCTGAGTCAAGCTTCTGTTCGTCGGTGAGTCCTTCAAAGTATCGATTGCTAAAGCCAATCCAAAATTCCGTCTTCACGTTGTTCTTCCGTACCATTTCCAACATCTGCTCGTTGGAAGGGTCAAGTATCCTTCCGGAATCAGGTTCAACCCACAACCAAACCGATTCGAGTCCAATATGATGCTTTTTCAGAGCGTTGATCTCATCCGGGAAAGAGAGAAGGTGTTTTGCCCGCCAGTCATAGGCAAGTTGCTTTATCCCCAAGTCCTCAAGCATCGTCGCCCTTTCCTCCGGCGTTCTCTCCACGCTGTCAAATGGAACAATGCACCAGGCCACCAGATTGTTTTTGGAAAACAACAGGGAATTGTCTGGCTTTCTATCAGATTGACAAGAAACGATTAGGGCCAGTGGAAGGATGCAAAGAAATGGTACTGCACTTTTCATTTGAAATTTCTTTAATTCGACCTGCTATAAATATAGATTTATTCCAGAGCAGTCGCAAGCGTACACTGCAATGAGTTGGAGGTTACTTGACACAGGCAACAAGATGGACAAGATTATTAGTATCTTTTGGTATTGGATCTCAAGCCGTGAATTTCTAA
>JAYVEZ010000177.1:0-6333 GCA_043773645.1 Cytophagales bacterium | reverse complement strand
ACCACGATGTCAGGATTTTTGTTCAGCACGTCTTCATCCAGTCGGAGATATAGGTCATAGATTTTATTGCCGCCAATTCCCGCACCGAGAAGCTCAAATGATTCAGCCTTCCCTTCTTTGGCAGCCATCTCACCTATTTTTACAATGTATCCACCCGGCTGCACGCCGGCTTGTGTAATTGAATCACCAAAGAATATAACTTTCTTCTTCTGGGGAACGGAAAATGAGCTTAAGAGGAGGATGAACATAAATGACAGCGCACGGCGGAAAGATTTCATTTGACTGGATGGGTTACTTGATGGACATCTAAATTTAGGAAAGAAGGTCCTAACAGCGAAAAGCTTAAACCATAAAATGAATACGCGTCGATCCGGCTATTATAAAAAATTCCCTTACCCGTAAGAACTTTTAGCCACAGATTGCACGGATTACCACGGATAGTCTTGAGTAGAGTCTAGAATCCCATCTCAACATATGAGCACTTCAACACCTAAAAACCTTTGAAATTGGCCCAGAATTAGCAGGGATGACGTAATGGGTGGGAATGCTAACTTAAACACGTAAAAACCTAAACACGTAGACACCTCAATCGAAAGGATACACTCTAAGCAATGTCTAATCCCAACCTCAACACATCAACACCTCAACACCTCAACACGTCACCCCTCACTCATACCTCAAAGCCTTCACCGGGTTCTCTCGTGAAGCCTTGATCGTGTGGTAACTGATGGTGAGCAGAGCGATAAGGAGCGCCACCATTCCTCCAGCCACAAACACCAGGGGATTGATATCAATGTGGTAAGCAAATTCGTCCAACCATTTTGTCAACAAGGCATAGGTGACGGGAGTTGCCAACACAAAAGACAATAAAATCAACATCAGGAAATTCCTGGATAATAGCAGGGTAATCTCCCCTTCCGTAGCTCCTAACACCTTCCGGATACCAACCTCTTTTATCTTCTTGGCGACGGTAATCGTGACGAGGCCAAACAAACCCATACAGGACAACAAAATGGCGAGCGTCGCCATGATGGTCACCACTGAACTCATCTGCTGATCCGAACGATACAAATTATCAAAGTGCTCGTCGAGGAATGAATAGCTGAATGGATAGGTGACATTCTTCGACCATATTTCCTTTATCTCCGCTATGGCCTGTGGTGCGTTGGCTCCATCAATCTTGATGGACATTTCACTGTACCCCCAATCCGGGTGTACCACCATGGACAGGGTATTGATTCTGTGGTGAAGGGAATTAAAGTGAAAATCTTCTACCACGCCAATGATCGTTCCCAGGGAATCATCCTTGTACCAATTATGTCCTACCTGCGTGCCAATTGTTTCCTTCAGCTTTAATTCCTTTGCAAAAGATTCGTTGATGATGAAAGCAAAGCCTGCATCCATTTTATTGTCCTTCGAAAATTCCCTGCCTTCTTTGAGTTTGATGCCATAGACTTTCAGGTAATCATAATCTACGTTCACATTGGACGGGGTAATGTGAATGATGCCTGTGTCGCCCTTTACCTTAAAACCCCATTGGTGAAAATTATTACCCAGCCGTTGACCCGATGCAGTAACCCCTTGCACAAAGCGGCTCTTCGCTAACTCATCTTTCAGGGTAACGAACTTTTCATTCACCTCCTTATTCATATCAATGAGCATGATCTGGTCCTTGTTGAAACCCATGTCCGTGTGCTGCATGAAGGAAAGCTGCTGCACAACAATCAGGGTGCTCACAATCATGGCGAGTGCCAGGCCAAACTGGACTACAACGAGCGAACTCCGAAAGATCGATTTGCGTTCGGACTGACCTCCACCCTTCAAAACGGAAGACATCTTGAACGATGTCATGTAAAAGGATGGATAAATCCCGGTTGCCAGCCCCATCAGCACTGTCATCATGACCAGGGCGAGGACCCTCCAGGGCTCCCCCAAAAGAGATAGCATTGAAAGTTGACGGCCGATAAGATCATTGAGCAAGGGAATCAGCAATAGATCCAGGAGGAAGGCAAGCCCAAGGGCAAAGAGGGCAAGCAAAATGGATTCAAAAATAAATTGAGCGAACAATTGAAATTTCCCCGCCCCCACTGAGGACCGAACTCCTATCTCTTTCCACCGATGCGATGCCCGGGCGGTGGTAAGGTTCATGAAGTTGACGCCCGCAATCAGTAAGATCAACGCACCCACCACCGAAAACACGCTCAGATATGATCCGTTGAATTTCCGGTAATTCTGATAATCATGTTCGATGTCTGTTGAGCCCAGATGGACCTGATCAAGCCGCTGCAGAAAAAGTGTCATGAACTGGTTGATGTCTTTTTCTCCGGTATGGCGCACCATAAATTCCGGAAATTTTGCTTCAAGTGCCTTCAGGTCTGTGTTCGGCTCAAGAACCAGGTAAGTATTCAGAAAATTTGATCCCCAACGTGAATTGAAGTCCCTCTCCTCACGGGTGACTGTCGTCATGGAGACAAGTGCATCAAACTGGAGATGCGAATTTTCCGGCACATCCTTCAAAATGCCAGTGATCTTATATTCCTTATCGCGCAAGGTGATTGAGGCTCCAACCGCACCGATTGGGTCTTTAAAGAATTTTCTGGCTGTCTCCTCAGTCAGGAGGATGGACCAGGGCTCATCCAGGGCAGTGGCCCGGTCGCCTGCCAGCAATTCGTAATCGAAAATCTTCAGAAACGTACTGTCAACCGTGGCAACATTTTCAACCAGGAATTGATCTTCATTGTGTTTTAGCAGTCGCTTGGCACCCCAGAATCGTGTAAATGATGTTACCTCTGGAAAATCAACCGCCATGTTTGGCCCCATGCCTGGCATGCTCAAAGCCACTTTCTGTTCGTTGGTCCCCGAAAAATTCTGAACTTCATCAAGACGGTAAATCGCTGATCGCTGCTGGTGAAAAGCATCGAAACTCATTTCATCCGATATGAAAAGGTAGATCACCAGGCAAGCCGCAAGACCAACCGCAAGACTGAATATGTTTATGAAGGCGTAAAGAGGATTTTGCCGGATGTTGCGAAGGGCTATGGACAGGTAGTTGCGGATCATGGGAAGTGCTTTAAAGGAATAATACCTTTAATCTTTAGATTCGTTACACTGGGAGTGACTATTTATATTATCCCAACAGTCAATGCCCCTGCGAAATTACATCCTTGGTTTCCACGGTGTTTCCGGTGCTTTCAATTCCTTTGTCATCATCCTGCACAATACAAACAGGTAGTCGGAAAGGCGGTTGAGGTACTGAATAACAATGGGTATCACTTTTTCTTGTCCATCCAATGCAATCACCAGCCGTTCAGCCCGGCGACAAATCGTACGAGCCACATGGCCGAATGACACAGAGGAATGACCACCCGGAAGTACAAACGACTTCATTGGCTCCAGGTGGGACTCCATGGAATCGATCCTATTCTCGAGGAAGTTAACATCTGTTTCATGGAGGGCAGGGATTTTTACTTTGGTGTTGCCTGGCTCGGTAGCGAGAATGGACCCAATGGTGAATAGCCGGTCTTGAATTTCAATGAGTTCTTCCGCCCGGTGTCGGTTCACTTCCTGATCCCTCAACAGGCCAATCCAGGAATTGAGCTCATCGATGGTTCCGTAGGCATCGATGCGAAGTTCTGACTTTGAAACCCGTTTACCGCCGAAGAGTGCAGTGGTGCCGTTGTCTCCCGTCTTGGTATAGATTTTCATACTCGAAATTCGAGATTTATAAGTCAAAAGACAATAGAATTGAGAAGCTGAGAATAGAGAAGCTGAGAAGGTAGTACCATAACAAGGGGGGATGCCCTCTCAACTTCCCAATTCAACCATTCGCAACAATAACATTAGGTCAGGAGGCTTGCCTTATTATTGAGCAACCACGGGGGTACCGCGTCGATGGACATTCTCATTCTTGCGGTCCCACTCGACCAAACCATCCCTGAGGCGTATGATGCGGTGGGCATAGTGCGCAATATCATCTTCGTGGGTCACCATGATGATGGTGTTGCCTTTGTCGTGGAGTTCCTGGAACAACGACATGATGTCGTATGATGTTTTTGAGTCCAGGTTACCAGTGGGTTCATCGGCCAGAATGATGGAGGGATCGTTCACTAGCGCGCGGGCAATTGCTACGCGTTGACGCTGACCACCTGAAAGTTCGTTGGGCTTGTGGTGCCAGCGGTCCGACAGGCTCACGCTTTCCAAAGCTGCCATGGCCATTTCATTGCGCTCACTCTTTCCGTAGCCCGCATAAATCAATGGTAAAGCTACATTCTCAAGAGCGCTGGCACGGGGCAACAGGTTAAACGTCTGAAACACAAATCCGATTTCCTTGTTGCGCACTTGTGCCAATTCGTTCTCCGTCATCTCACTCACCATCTGGTTATTCAACATATAAGTACCTTCGGTGGGTGAATCCAGACATCCGACAATATTCATCAAAGTCGATTTACCTGACCCGGAGGGGCCCATAAAGGCCACATATTCTCCCCTGTCGATGGACATGGAAACGGACTGAAGGGCGTTCACGATGTTGTCGCCCATCTTGTAAACCTTAGAGATATTGTGTGTTTCGATGATTTTGGCCATATGGGGTAATTTGGGTCTTCTGCTTATCCTTCAACTCAAGAACAGGATTTGAGTTTCAATTTTGGGGCAAATTGAGGAAAAATAAATACGAATGGCACTAAAACGACCATAAATATCCATTTGGCGCCGCTTTGCTTGTGGAGTGAAGACGATTGGAGCGAGCCCTTGTTACAAAGAGGCCCCCGATTATCTAGATTAGGTTTTTAACCAGCCACAGATTACACTGATTACCACAGACTGCAATCTGTGAAAATCTGTGCGATCTGTGGCTATGAATTCTTAATAAATTCAACACACCTCGTTATAACCTGATCATCCTTCAATATCCTGGAATGTCCCAATCCCGACGTCTTCAGAAGTTTGGCGGTTGGAGACACCTTCATCAATTCCTCAGCATTCACCATGGGTACCTCTTCATCATCCTCGTCTTGCACCATGAGCAAATCAATTGTATTTGGCAGGTGCTGAACGGCATACAGGGAGGTAAATTCCTCAAAGGTTTTTCCTGTGCGCTTGATTACAAATTCCTTGAACTTCTCGGCAGACTTCCAGGAACCATTGATCGCACGCAAATATGTTTTCAGTATTTCATCGGCGATGGAAGGACTTGCGATGTTGATGAGCTTGCGTATGGGAAGTCCGTGCATGGCTGCATACAAAGAAGCAGCACCACCAAATGAATGGGTGATGACGGCGGCCGGTTCACCCACTTGCTGAAAAATGGATTGCAGCACCTTCTCGAATTCAAGGATAGAAGCTTTGGTTCCTTCCGATTTTCCATGGGCCGGTCCGTCAAACCCTACTACCCTGAAACCTGCATCCATTAAAGGGTGAACAAATTTTCTAAACTGTGTAGCCCGCCCTGCCCATCCATGGACCAACAGCACATAGGGATGAGCCGCATTACCCCAGGAATAACCTTGAATTTTCTTTCCGTCTACCTGAATCGAAAACTGTTGTGCGCTCTGCTCATATTCCTTTTCCTTTTCGGGAACACGATACTTCAATGGAACATAGAAAACAAGCCTGAAAATTCGATGTGCAAGAAATGGAGCCCACCTTTCAAGCCTGGGGAAGGCCCATTGCGTTGCCCTCAACAGCATGGGCATATTCTTTGTGTTCTTTTTCTTCATTCAAGCCCTAAAATTCTCCGATTCATTCATTGTCCAATACTAAATTCAAAAGTCCTCAATGCAAACTCAAATGTCTTAAGGTCGTATACCCGTTCTGCAAACAGAACATGATTTGAACGATCGACCAGCACCACCGTGGAGGAACGCGTACCGTAATTCGGTGTTTTGATAAACATGGACGACAGGGCCCTTTCCCGCTCGATGCCGATACCCGTGTCGGGCAATTGGTTATCTTTTGCCTGCTGATCATCATACAGGAATTCAAACAACTGATCCGGTGCTATGTTGGTTTCTCCCAAAATTGGCCCAAGCCTTTCCTTCCCCCTCACTACTTTCGGCCATGCCGTGTCCAGCAGGTGATTGCTTAACCCAAAGAATCCAGTTTGTAATTTTCTGGTTCCTTCCGCATAGTTGGACAAATAGAGCAACTCATTTACTGTTCCCGCCAGGAGATTGAAACCGTTGTATTTCTTCCTTTCTTTTTCAATGCCTCTTAAGTAATCATCCGCAGAAATAGCGGTTTCCAAAAAATCGGAAACCAGTTGTCCGCGGGAAGGTGCTTGCGGGTCAATATGCTTAGGATCCCGGTAGTTGGTGAGAAGGCTGATCCTGCCCG
>JAYVEZ010000176.1:0-8661 GCA_043773645.1 Cytophagales bacterium | reverse complement strand
AATTCCACCAACTTCTTTTTTGTTCGCTACGCGTGGAAGGGAGAAGTAATTAACAAAAAGCTTTCGTTTGAAAAGGACAGTCTGTCAATCAGCGCACAGGACGTATTCAAAGTTGATGGTTCTTCCATTTCACACAGAGAAGTCAAGGGAGCTAAATTATTTTACAAGCAAGGGACAACGGTTTCAGAAATCGGGACTTTTGCCGTCGCGTTTCCGGATGAACGAATTCTAAAAAATGTGGTGACCACCTTTAAACATCACAGTTCATTGTCAGGTCCGCAATTTCTGGGTGAATTAAATTCCCTCTTGCTGGATATTTATGGCAGGACTGACCAGGATAACATTCAGGGTTGGGTTAAGAAGAACATGGGTACTTATTGAATGATGATCCTTCTCTTTCATTAAGAAACACCTTCAAATGCCCTCCAGGACTCCTGGCTGCCAGTTTCTACAGAATATTCAGTGTTGATTATCCGTATTGGTACGGATAACCGAATACCCGGTCACGGGTATGTTGATTGGATGTGACTTTCGATACATTTGATTGACCAAACGAACCATTCACAAAACCAACCCCATATGAACAAAAAAGTACACAAAGTCATGATCGCAGCTTTTCTATTTGCTGTGATGTGTGGCACCTCAACGGCCCAGGAAATCACGGCCCAGTCGGCCTCTCCCCTGAAGCCAAAAGGTAATATTGTTGATGTAACCTATGGCGACGATCAAACCGTAACCTTGGTATACTCGAACAAGATCACCAACAAGGTTTGTCACGCCACCGCGTACAAATTTGATAAAGACCTCAAATTTATTTCTCAGGAGACTTTGGACATCCCCCTGGAGAAATTGAAGAAATTAAAGGACTACAAGGGAGATGAATATGAGTGGGAGGCAATGGAGTTACAGGAAGCCAAGAACAACAAGATGGAAGTATTGAAAGTCAAGTACACCTATAAATACAGCTGGTGGAAACTGGCCTACAAGACTTCCCGGAAGGTAATGGACAAGTTGAAGTATGAAGATGCTGCCGGGAAGCCAGTGACTCCCATCAGTTACGCCTACAATCCTGCAACGAAGCAGATCATTTGTCTTGCCAAGCCTTTCATCAAGGACAAAGTAAAATTGCATTTCAGGTATAGAATTACCGGCGGTGGTTCCCTATTCGCTGAAGACCAACCAGCAGGGCCAGCGCCTTCTGCTCACAACGAATTTTATCTCCTGACTTTCGACAACAACCTGAAAAAAGTCAAAGAAGAAAAGATCTCATTTGATGCACCCTACATCGCTAAGAATCAATTCATCATCCCAAAAGATGGGGAGACGGGCACGGCCAAATGGCCCCTTTCCAGAACCCTCACGACGGAGATGTATTTTAGCATGAACGGACCCAAAACGAATCCCTTCAAGATCGATTTCTCCCAGGCCGATTGGGGTTCAGCGGACTCCGAATCATACCCTTCCAAAAACATTTCTGATGTCAACGAGACGTTGAGCAACGATGCAAAGAGCTACACGACTGAGAACAGTGACATATTGATGGTGTTCAGGCCTGAAAGTGCTACGGGCGTGACGACCAAGTTTCAGTTTATCCGTGTGAGGAATGACGGCAGCATTGCCAACAAAGCTGAAATAGAATCTGATATCGCATTTGAAGATGGAACTTCCATCAGCATGTATGATGGCGCTCTGTTTTTCAGGGGGATCGTTCCGGAGGCGGGATGGCCAGGCACCGATAAGAAGACACCTACCGGTAAGTTGATGAAATATGCTAATAATGCGAAGGAGTGGGAGATCGCCGGGATTCCCGCTGACTACTGTTCACTTGATATTTCTGACATGAAACTTACCAAGTATTGCGGGTCGACCTATTCGGGTATGGATTCTCGTATTGAAGAACGCGTGGGCGATAACATCCTGTACGTCCAGGAAAGTTCTAATATCCGCGAAACGTTCGCAATTCCTCCCGGCAAGGATTTCAAACCCAGTGATGCTTATACCCGCACCACGGACTATGGATCCTCCAGAATAGCCATGCTCGTGGATCTCAAAGGTACCATGAAGGGCTTCTTTGGCATGGGAAATTCCTGGATCATGAACAACCCATATAAAGATACACCCGAGGTAAGCGGTGTCAACGAAATAATCATGAACAAAGACAGGACGAGCGCGTATTGGATTGGGGTTCAGATGTTGGGTGTCGAAAAAGTTGGAAGTGATTGGCAGATCATGGAATTTCCGAAGGTGATGAAAATAGACCTGACGGCGAATCAGAAAGCTACTCCGGTAAAAGCGTTGGGTGTTACCCTGGTACCCAATAAAAAGCAGACCTATGCTTCCGATTTTGATAAAAAATCACCGCAATATTTCTTGAACAACACGTTCCCTTACATCACTACACCGGACCACAACGTGATCTTCATCGGTACGGATGAGGATCAGAAAAATATCTGGTTGGCGAAAATGCCTATTGATTAATGTGAATTCACATACTTATACCCGACTGCTTATGAGAAGTAGTCGGGTATTTGTTTAAATGCCCATCTGTATGAAAATCGCCTTCATTGCCCTGTTATGCCTGCCTGTGGTGCTGTGCGCTCAACCGATTGAGTTGAGGGTGCAGACAGGGCATACGGGATATCCAAGAAGCATGGTGCTTTCCCAGGACGGTAAGTGGATGGCATCGGCAGGTACCGACAAACTGATTAAGATTTGGGATGTAGGCACCGGAAGGGAGATTAAATCATTTTTTCATGAAACGCTGATCAGTCCGACTGTCGTTTCCATTGGGGTAGACAGAAAATACATGGCATCGGCATCGGCGCATGAAGTGAGGCTGTGGGATTTGACGAATAATGTTGAAGTGACTGATTTCTCATGCCCCATCGTCATCCTGCAGGCGGGCACCTATAACTATAAGGCCTTGGCCCTTAGTCCGGTATCGAATGTGCTGGCGGTAGGCAATTATGAAGAGGTTGGAATGATCGGACTCTTGGAGGTGCCCTCAGGTAAGGTGATCAAGAAACTGAAAGGCCATGCGGATTTTTTGCTCAGCCTCGATTTTAGTCCGGATGGGAAAAACATGGTGAGTGGGGGAATGGATAAGATTGTCAGGGTATGGGATGTGGAGAAAGGAAAAGAAATTCACAAACTTAGCAAGCATCAGGATCCCGTGTTTTCCGTCGACTATGGAAACAATAACCTGATTGCCAGTTGCTCCATGTACAACAACATCACCCTTTGGGACGGTGCTTCAGGTTTGGAGAAAGTATCTTTCAAAGGTTCGCAAAAGGATTTAACCGCCAACCATGTGCAACTGAGTCCCGACGGTAATTTTCTTATTTCATGCGATGACAGCAATTATCGCCTGTGGGATATTCAGAAAGGAGTACAGCAACTTTCCATATCAACTTTTGTCAAAGAATATCCGGGAGTGACTCAACAGAACTATGCAATCTTTTCAAATGACTCAAAATATTTTTATGTCAATCTCCCCATCATGACAACGTATAATCTTAATGGGGCAAAGATCAGGGACTTCAAAGGCCTCGAGGTGTATAATGAGGAATTGGGTTTTGACGAAAATGGACTTTATCCCATCGAAGCCAAAATGGGCAAGGATTATGCGCTGATACGTTATTGGAACATCAATCAGATAGACTCCAAAAAAATTCCAGCAACAGCGGGCGAGAAAGTATATTTTAGTCCCGGTGTAAAGTTTATCGCTGTTACTTCGATCTCCTCCGGTGCGGGAGGCAAGGGCGATGTCGTGTCAGCCAGGAACACCAAAGTGCAGATATACGATGGAAAGACCGGCGCAAAGATTTCAGAAGTGAGGGGCCACACCAATACAGTAACATCGGTTGTGTTTAGTTCGGATAACGCTTGGATGGCTACCACCAGTACAGACAATGCGATTCGGATATGGAATACGACTGACTTCAAAGAGCGGCTAAAAATGGAAGGCACTTCCGGAACCTATGCCAGTGGTCTATCAAAACTGATGCCATCGCCGGATAATTCAATGCTTTATGCGCTGGGCGGTCAGGGACATTTGCTGGTCTACGAAGTTACTTCCGGAAAATTCATCAAGGAATTTGACCTGAAGGGAATGGTACCCACCATGCTCGCCGTCAGTGATAATAATAAGTATGTAGTCCTGGCTCACACAGAAGTGGACCTCACCCGTGGCAATGTAAAAGGTCAAAAGATCGGAAATATGGGGAGTAAATCAATGGGCATGTACCAGGCCATTACCGCCATGGAGATAAGTACCGGAAAAAAATTAAAAACAATCAATACCTCAGCGGCCTTGTTGCAAGTGATCAAATTCAAACCCGGTTCAACGCATTTAATCACAGCAGATTTTAACGGTGGCCTTGTTGAGTATGATGTGGCGACTGGGACCCTGGTGAAAAACTACATTGGCCACCATTCCTATATTCGCTCCATAGCCTTTAACAAGCAGGGATCGATGTTGGTCAGCGGTAGTTTCGACGGGACGATGCGGTTATGGAACCTTGAAACGGGCGAAGAGCGTGCGAGCTACATTGCCACGGATTCACTAAACTTTGCCGTTGTCACCAAAGAAAACTATTACTACTGTTCAAAAGATGCGATACAGAAAATCCATTTCGTAAGCGGAGACAAAGTATTTTTATTCGAGCAATATGACGTCAATTTTAATCGGCCTGACCTGGTATTGAAAAAGGTAAACGGGTCGCCAGAGTTGATTGAGGCATATCACAACGCCTACCGCAAGAGAATTGCTAAAATGGGCCTAACGGAAGACATGATCAGCCTCACCCAGGCAAACCCAGACCTGCTCCTGGGCAAATTGCCGGACGGTGTTTCAACGCGAAATGAAAAAATTTCTTATTCAGTTTCGGCGAGTGACCCACAAAACAAACTGTCGGCGATACATGTCCTGATCAATGATGTGCCGGTCTTCGGTACGCGGGGTATCTCTTTAAAAGAGCTCAATCAAAACTCGATTCAAAAAGATATTGAAGTTGAATTGAACACCGGACAGAATCTGATCACCACCTATGTGATCAATGATAAGGGAATAGAAAGCGAACGTGAGTCGTTTGAGATATTCTGTGAAAGTGAGTCAGTGAAACCGGACCTGTACGTGATTACAATCGGCGCCTCTGAATTCAAGGAAGCGAAATGGAACTTGACGTACGCCTCGAAAGATGCCAACGACGTCAGCAGCATTTTCAAACAGAAAAATGATCTCTTTGCCAATGTTTATGAATTCACCTTGTCCAACCAGGACGTGACGGTACAGAAGATCCATGGCCTCCGTGCTGCATTAGAGAAAACGAGACCCAACGATGTGGTTGTATTATTCTATGCCGGTCATGGACTCCTGGATGATGACTTGAATTACTTCCTTGCCACCTATGACATCAATTTCAAGACGCCTTCAGAGAATGGTCTGTCGTACGATGCGCTCTCCAGCCTCACCGACAATATTGCTTCCCGCAAAAAGGTAATTTTTATTGATGCATGCCATTCTGGGGAATTGGACAAGGAGGGTGTGGTTTCTCAGGCAACCAACACGGAAGAAGTGAAAGGTGATCTTGTCTTTCGTGCGGTGGGGGATAGGACGGTTCAGGGTAAGACAGGATTGGAAAACTCTTTCGAACTGATGAAGTATCTGTTTACGGATTTAAGAAAAAGTTCGGGAGCTACAATTATTTCAGCGGCTGGCGGCTTCGAATTTGCATTGGAAAGCGAAGAGTGGAAGAATGGTGCCTTCACCATGTGTCTGCTGGATGGTTTGAAAAATGGGAAAGCCGACCTTGACAAAGATGGAAAGATCATGCTGTCTGAACTTAAAGATTACATGTATAAGGCCGTGCCCGCGCTCACGAAAGGAAGACAGCAACCAACCTTTAGAAGTGAGAATATAAGAGGAGACTTCCAGTTAAGATAATTAATCTAGCAGGATAAACAGGGAAATTGATTTCCATCCTATAACTCAACATGCGAGCGGATGCCCCATACGCCAACGTTGCCACGGTCGGCATTGTATGCCATGTTCCAGATGTATTGATAATCGAAGGTGATGTATATGTTAACGCTCGCCCGGATGGAATAATAGACCTCAAAAACTTTTTCCGGCATGTATCTAAGTTTTCCATCGCCGATGATAAATCCATTGCCGCCACGCGAGAGAAAGCTTTGTTGTTCTGAGGATAGCCCGTTAATGACCCCGGCGATCCCCAAGCGGTCATTGGGTCGGGACCATGAATTTCCAAAGAGGACCACACCAGCGTTGACCGACCGGTCGATTTGGGTGAACCCCCAATTCTCCGTTTTGCCATCAGCCCAACTGCCCGTGGCAAACCATGCCCATCGTTGAAACTCTTGCTCAAGATTCATCACCGCACCATATTTTTTCCGATAACCTACGCGATACTTCAGAACACTGTCTGGTGCAGTATGCAATACATCGGTGAACTTTGCGCTCAGGGTGTTATTCAGGAAAGCAGTAAATCCTACCGTTGCCGGGGAGTGAAACATTTTAAAGTTTTGCCTGATATCAAAATTGTATCCACTGGCGCTGGGAAAGTCAAAATCAAACTTGGGTCCATTGGGGGTGTTGGAGGGTGCCGTTGCTGCAAATCGGATAATGCGTCCTGGCACAAAGTATTCCACGTTAACACCCCATGTGTTTCCCCGTGTATCAGAAGAAAAGTCATAAGCACCTCCGGTCATCAGGGCCCAATTCATGAATTGGGTTCGGCCGTCGTTGGTGTACTGTGAGCCATCAAAGTAATCCAGAAGGCTGAACTTACCGGCGGTCAGTGTAATTCGTTTTGTGGTTAAGTCTTCCTCAAGTTGGTTGACACCATTTTTGAATGACACTTTTTCATCGTTGAGCAGAATTTGATGTCGGATGAATGCCCTGGCTACATATACTTTGGGTGAGCCACTGCCCACGCGAAAAGCTTCGCCATTCGGGAAACTTGCAATCCCCGCCACCCCGCTGAGTCCGCTGCCACCCGCCAATTCAGGATTGACATAGATGGAAGTATTCTTACCCAGTCGTTTGCCCATGAACCAGGTGTTGCGTACGGTAATTTGTGTTTCATTTTCACTATTTAGACTCTTAATACCTGAGTAAGGTGGGTCGAAGGATGAATGACCTTGCTGCACCACCGTGTTCATGAAATGGAATGTCCAGCGGTCTTGCAAATTACCCTGGCCTAGTACGATGGCCGGTTGCAGTAAGCACATCAATGCCGGAATCAGTTCTCTTCTCATACCTGAAATAAACTCAATCTGGCCGAAATAAACACCAATAAATAAACTATTTTCAGGTGAAGTTGAAATGCCAGACTTTGGGTTTAGAAATATTTCAACACGGTTTTGAACCTAGTAAATTCTAAAAGTAAATCCGGAAGAAACAAAAACATTGTTGTGAGTCTCCATTCGACTGATTCCTGCCGAAAGATCCAATTGCAAATTTGGTCTCAGGAGATAGGTCATCCCTCCATCCAGACCGAGCTCTCCGGGCGATTGATCAGGGACAAAGCTGAAGTATTCTGCAAACAAACCTACCTTGGAAGTGGGTAGGTAGTTGAAGCAAAACGAAGCCGTAAACATTGGCTTTCCCCGGTAGTTGTCCCAGATGTAGCCAACATTGTAATTGACGGCCATGTTTGGGTAGAAATCATTTTGAAACAACAACAATACTTCGTATCCAACTTTGTTGGCCAGGACCGGTGAGTGCGTGGTGGGGACAATCACATTCGTCATGATGTCTATTTCCGGTATTCTATTGCGTTGCCTGAAAATGTGCATCTTGACGCCGATTGAAACGGGTGAAACTCCAAGAAATGCGTTGCTATCTGCCTTCTCCACAATTTGCTTGGAAGAAATACGAAGTTCAGCGCGCTGACTTACTCCTGTCCGAAAGAGAACGGTGGGGACATTGTATATGTGACCATTGTATCGCTTGAAGTAATCAAAACCGATTTCAAACTGGTAGGTCCCTGGCGCTACAGTATATGGGGCCTCGGCAATCCCGGGTCTGTCAACAGTAAGTTCATTGAGGGCATCCTGCGACCAGGCTGAATGATAGCCGAGCACAACCGCGACAAACAGTATTGCTTTGGACAATACCTGAGACGGTTTTCTAGCACCTGATGTGCCTAAGCATTGAGTGCTCATGCCTCTTTCTTCCAGTTGAGAAAATGAATGATTGATTTGAACAGCGCGATCAAAACGTAGTTGACTGCGCGGGTATTAGGTACCCGAAAAAGGAAGAGGCTAAATGATCAGTGCACCCAGGTCGAGAAATAGGCGCTTCGCTGGTTTTCTAGTGAGGTACTGACTGATGTAGTTCCGGAATTGTTGGTGGCGAACGCCTGCGACGATTAGCCGTTTGATACTATGAAAGCAATTAAATGATCGGGCGCGGGTGCTCCCAGAGAGGGAAATCTTAATGGTTTCCCGAAACTCCTGAAACCCAGCTCCGAAATCATCTGTGAGCAAGGATCCAGTTGCGGGCGTACCCGTTTGATAGCTAAGGTCGTTCCCTTCATATCCTATGGCTGACAACAGGACGAGTGCGATGCAACAAACTGAAAGTATTCTCCTGATTTCCACCTAGTAAATCTAGCAATTATTCTTTTCGTGTGAAAA
>JAYVEZ010000175.1:0-6725 GCA_043773645.1 Cytophagales bacterium | reverse complement strand
CATGGACCTTGGTTTCAATCACTTCAAGCTCCTTTTCGGTGGCAAACTTCTTTTCCAGGATGGTATGCTTTACAACCTCCACCGGGTCGCGCTGCTTGTATTCATCCACCTCTTCCTTGGTGCGGTATTTTTGAGGATCTGACATCGAGTGGCCTTTGTAGCGATAAGTGCGAAACTCCAGCAACGTCGGCCCTTCACCAGCACGCGCACGTTCAGCGGCTTTGGCCACTGCAATGTGCACTGCTTCCACACTCATGGCGTCCACAGGCTCTGAAGGTATATCGTATGCATCCCCGAGGGTGTACAACTCCGTCACGTTGGATGTCCTCTTGACGGAGGTACCCATGGCATAGCCGTTGTTTTCAATGACAAAAATGACCGGAAGTTTCCACAGCATCGCCAGGTTCAGCGTTTCATGGAAAGCACCCTGCCGCACCGCGCCATCGCCCATGTAGCAAATGCAAAGATTCTTCGTTTTGTTGTATTTCTCCGCGAAAGCAATCCCGGCCCCCAGTGGGATCTGACCTCCCACAATACCGTGTCCGCCAAAGAAATTCTTGGACTTATCAAAGATGTGCATGGAGCCTCCTTTGCCTTTGGTAATCCCGGTTTCTTTTCCGTAGAGTTCGGCCATCACCTGGTTGGGACTTGTGCCCAGTCCGAGGGGATGAGCGTGGTCGCGGTAGGCAGTGATCCACTTGTCGTCTTTGGTAAGTGCGGTGATAGCTCCCGCCGCGCAGGCTTCCTGCCCAATGTAGAGGTGACAAAAGCCGCGGATCTTTTGCATGCCATAGAGTTGGCCTGCCTTGTCTTCGAACTTCCGCATCAGGTACATCATTTCATACCAATGCAGGTAGGTCTCCTTCGAAAATTCGGTTTTATCTTTTGCGCTCTTGGGCTTGGCTTGGGCGGTGGTGGACATATCAGTTACTTTTGAATCGGACTGCGAAAATAGCCCTGAATTCGTCAATTCCCAACAAACATTTGACCGAAACGCCACAAAGGCCCCATGCGACTGGAAAAATTACATTTGACCAATTTTAAGAACTACGCTTCCGCGGAACTGGCCTTTCGTGGAGACATTCATTGCTTGCTGGGAAACAATGGCAGTGGCAAGACCAATCTGCTGGATGCCATTCACTATTTATCAATGACACGCGGGGCTGTCCACGCCCACGACCCGTCCACTATCCGGATGGGCGAGAACAATTTTTCGGTACGGGGTGTATTTGACAAAGGAGGCAAACAATCGGAAGTAATCTGTTCATTTATTCCTCCGCGCAAAAAGACCGTCTCGGAGAACGGCAAGGAGTACCAAAGATTCTCTGAGCACATTGGCAAGTATCCGCTTGTGATGGTGGCGCCGAATGATATGGAAGTCATTGCCGGTGGGGCAGAGGCAAGGCGAAGTTTTTTCGATACGCTTCTCTCGCAAATCGAGGCTGAGTATTTGAAACATCTCATTGTGTATCAATCACAACTTCGCCAGCGCAACAGTTTGCTCAGGATATTTGCGGAAAGAGGTACGCGCGATCATGATTTGATAGCGACCTATGATGAAAAGATTGTAGTGTCCGGAGGGTTCCTGTTTGGAAGAAGGAAGGAATTCATTCAAACTTTTCTGACCGATGTGCAGCAGCGGTATGCATTTCTTACAAAGGGAAGTCGTGAGGCAGCGGGTATTGAATACCAGTCGGAGTTGGGACAGATTGATTTTCAGGCGGAGCTATCCTCGCGCCTGGACCAGGACATTCTTTTGGGAAGAACCACCGTAGGCATTCACCGCGATGATTTCTTATTTACGCTGGACGGTAAGGAATTGAAACGGTTTGGCTCGCAGGGACAGCAAAAATCGTTTTTGATAGCATTGAAGCTTGCCGAGTTTGATTGCTTGAAAAAAAAGAATGGCTTCACGCCGCTGCTGTTGCTGGATGACATTTTTGATAAACTCGACGACGACCGGATTGTTCAACTGATGAAACTGGTTTCTGGCGGATCGTTTGGTCAGATATTCATCACTGATGCGCGACCAGGAAGGAGTTTGGAAGTTTTAAAAGGAGCAGGGGTTAAATCGCAGAATTTTGCAATAGAACAAGGTAACGCCAGACTATTATAAGTAAGGGATTTTGGCTCTTTCCTCGGGTTTCTCTATTCTTGCAATGGAAATGCTTGATCAACTATTCAGTTTACATTAACTTTATTTCTTTCAGACTGGCCAATGGTTAGACTTTTACTGCTTTTGCTCCTTGTTTCGTTTGCCGGATACTCCCAAAAAATTGGGAATCTCAAAGCCTCAACAGTGGGTGAGAAAATTTTCATTACGTACGACATTGCTGCTCAGTACCCCGGAGACAAGTTTGATATTGATTTGTATGCCTCATCTAATAACTACTCAGCGCCTCTTCAAAAATTAACCGGGGATGTGGGTAAGGGATTGTCGGCGGGAAATGGCAAAAGAATTGAATGGGACGCAAAAGCTGAGTTGGGTGATTACCAGGGAGAAATCTTATTTGAAATCCATGCAGAAGTTATCGCCGCTTTTTTGATCACCAATGAAATTAAATCTGCCAGGCGCGGTAAATCAGTTCAATTGAATTGGCGTGGCGGAAGTAAAAATCAAGATGTAAAAATTGAATTGCTTAAATCGGGTGTTAACCAGGGAGTTATCGCTACAACCAGCAATTCTGGTTCGTATTTTTGGAGCATTCCATCAAATGAAAAGGTTGATTCAGATTATGAACTGCGACTGGCAAATGCCGGGGAAACCATTACGACATCACAATTTTCCATCAAACATAAAGTCCCTACGCTGGTAAAGGTGATTCCAGTTGCTGTGGTCGCAGCGGTCATTGGATTGGCTGGTGGATCAAAATCCCCTTCAAATTCTGAAACGTCCTTGCCATCGCCGCCGGATCTGGGACTGAATTAATCCTCTATGCGTCCACACTTCCCTCAACTGATAATAATTTTTTGTTTTCTGTTCCACGCTGGATACGCTCAGGTGCCGACCATAACCTCATTTTCGCCTGTCAGCGGACCGATTGGAACGACGGTAACTATTGCCGGGACAAACTTTAGTTCAACTCCCGCTAACAATATCGTTTATTTTGGTGCAGCCATAGCCATGGTCACTGCGGCTACCGCAACACAGCTGACGGTAACTGTTCCTGCAGGTGCCACCTATCAGCCAATTACAGTCAACGTCGGCGGACTCACAGCGTACTCAGCAAAACCATTCATTGTTACATTCTCCGGAGCGAGTTCAATCAATGTGAATGGCTTTTCAGCAAAAACAGATTTTGCTTCGGGTTCACGTCCTTACAATATTGCAATCGGAGACATAGATGGAGATGGAAAACCTGATTTGGTTTCAGCCAACATCAACAGCGCCTCAGTTTCCGTTTTTAGAAATACAGGGTCAAGCGGAAACATATCATCAGGTTCTTTTGCTCCTCGGGTTGACTTGGGAGTTTTCACTGGGCCTACTACCGCCGTTCTTAGTGACCTGGATGGGGATGGAAAACTTGACCTGATTTCAAGCAATACCTCAAATGTAGTTTCAATTTATAGAAACATCAGCTCCTCTGGAACAATCACTAGTGCCTCGTTTGAAACCCGTGTTGATTTAATATTCCCTTCTCATACGGTCAAAAGCCTTGCGGCAAGGGATCTTGACTTTGACGGACGTCCGGAAATTGTGGTTACCCTTGCATTGCCCTACAATTATGTGTCGGTCTTGAAAAACCTTTCATCACCCGGATCAATATCTACCAGCTCGTTTGCCACCGCTGTTGATTTCGCAACAGGAATCGGCCCGAATGCAGTGAGCATCGGGGATGTAGATGGAGATAATAAGCTAGACCTCGTGGTGGCCAACGAGGGTGGTGGATCAGGCATCAGCATTTCAGTATTTCAAAACCAGGCTACTGCCGGAGTTATCGACGCATCCTCATTTGCTCCTAAAGTAGACTTCACCACTGGGACTCTTCCAGCAGCGGTAGAATTTGGTGATTTGGATGGTGATGGTAAACCAGAATTAGTGGTATCCAATACCAACAGCAATAAAATATCGGTATTCAAAAACAACGCGACAGTGGGTACCATTAATTCTTCAACCTTTGCTCCTAAAGTTGACTTTGATACCAATACATTTCCGTGGGGCCTGGCTATCGGTGATATTAATGGGGATGGGAAACTGGATGTTATGGTTGCAAATTCAGGCGTAAGTGCAGCCGGAGTCGCCACCGTTTCTGTCTTTGGAAACCAGGCGACGCCAGGTACCATAGATGCCAATACCTTCATGGCGAAAACAGATTTTACAATTGGTACCGGCAGCACGAGCCAGCCCTTGTATGTTGCCTTGGGCGACGTGGATGGCGATGGTAAGACTGATATGCTGGTTTCAGATGTTATAAAGAATTTTGTATCCATATTCCGAAATACGATGACCCCTACGCCGACCATTACAGGATTTAACCCATCGGTTGGAACTACCGGTACTTTAGTAACTATTTCCGGTACCAATTTCAGTGCGACGCCCTCTGCCAATACGGTTAAATTCAATGGCAGTTCCGCTACAGTAACCGCGAGTACTATCACTTCCGTAACCACTACCGTACCTTCGGGCGCAACAACCGGAGTGATAACTGTCACTGTAGGGGGTCTCACGGGCACCAGTACTTCCTCTTTTACAATCGATACAAGTGCCCCGTTGGTAAGCGCTAACAACACGCCGAGTGCCGTTGCACCGGCTACCGCAATAAGCGTGTCTGCGAATTTTACTGATGCTGAGAGCGGTATTGCCTCGGCGAGTTTGGAATACAGACCGATCGCCGGCGTATCACCCAATAATTTTGTCACGATTGCAATGACCAATTCTTCAGGGTCAACTTGGGGAGCAACCATTCCGTCAAGCGCAGTGACCGAGTTGGGTGTTGAGTACAAATTTCTCGTGGCGAATGGTGTAGGGCTTGATAATTCGGCGTCACAAACAGTTTACAAAACAGTGATCCAACATTCATCGGGACTGGCCATCAGCGCTTACCCCGCTTCAGCAGCAGGTACAACTACCAGCAGCTATCGCATGATCGCTATCCCTCTCGTTCTCAACGACAAGACCGTAAATGACGTCTTCAATGATGTACTCGGCGGCTATGATCCAACTGCATACCGTCTTTTTAAATATAATGGAAACACGTATAATGAACTGAATGGAAGCTCGACCCTGGTACCTGGCGAAGGCTATTGGTTTATTTGTGTAAGCAGCTCGCCTCTTAATACAGGTAAGGGAACTACAGTTGATGTAGACACGCAAAACCCATTTAAAATCACACTCAATCCAGGCTGGAACCAGATCGGAAATCCCTACAACTTCAATATTTCCTGGGCAGACATAGTTGCCGCCAACCCGACCCAGGTCGCGAACCTCGGAGGCAATAACAGCAAGTTCAGGATTTTCAGAGGAGCCGTAGACAACGTCGATGTGCTCAAAGCCACGGAAGGCGGATTTGTAAAATTTCTTGGGACATCAGCTACAACGATAAAAATTCCTGTAACCAGGAATGCTTCCATACAAGGAAGAATCGCCGAACCGCCGGTTGCGGGAAGTTCCCTGGATCTGCCCGCCTGGGAGATTCTTTTTAACCTGAAGAACGGCGAGACGAAATACACTCTAGGTGGAATAGGCATGAACCCTGAAGCCAATGAAGGTTTTGATTATTACGATGACTTCAATTCGCCCAGGTTTATTGACTATCTGGAAGTGAAGTTTCCAAAAAAATATTTTGGTATGACCTATACAAAGGATGTTGTACCAACAAAAGAAAATAATACCTGGTTATTTACCGTGGAGACCAATCTAAAGGATCCGCGGACCACATTAAGCTGGGATAACTCGAATTTTAATACTTCCAAATTGGTGTACTTGCTTGATGTTGCAACCCACCGTGTTACGGATATGAATATGCAAAGCAATTACACTTTTGACCATTCCGGAAGCAACGAATTTAAAGTGATTGTGGGCCAACAGGATTATGTAAAAAAAGAATTGATACCTGACCAGTTATTTTTACAGGATCCATACCCCAATCCATTTGCCGAGCGGACAACCATAGTATACGCACTGCCCTCTGAAGTAAAAGATACCGGAGCTGTGATCAAAGTATATAATGCTCACGGAGCTTGTGTAGCAACGATGACCACTCAAGTGCCCGGACAGGGTTCATGGTCCTGGGAAGCGGGAGAGCAAGCTTCAGGAATTTACCTGATCAGATTAAGTTTGGGCGATCAGTCTGTGACCAAGAAATTGTTAAAGCAGTAGTTATGAAAAATTTCATCCTTATCGTTTTGTTATGGATTCCAATATGCGGCTACAGCCAAACATTGAAAGAGAGGAGTAACACGGTGTCCGTTGATTTTAGGGATCCGGCAGCGATTATGAAGGCTGCCGGAAAAAAATACCGCGCTCTGATCATGGGTGTATCAAAGTATAAAAACGAAGGTCCAGGGCTGCAGTCTTTGGATAATCCCGTGAAGGACGCGCAGAAGGTATATGATATGTTGACGATGAATTACACCTTCGAACCTTCCGATGTGATTTTGCTCAAGAATCCTACCCGGCAGGAAATCATTGATGCCTTTGACAAATTGTCCAATGAAACAACAGAGAATGATAATGTTGTGGTATTCTACGCAGGTCATGGTGTTTGGGACAAACAAAAAGACTT
>JAYVEZ010000174.1:0-2932 GCA_043773645.1 Cytophagales bacterium | reverse complement strand
TTGACTGTCACACTGGTCAGTGGTGTCTCGCGGTTGTTGCGCGAACTAACCATTGTGCCGGAGTATGTGTTACCATTTTTCTTGAGTGATAGTGTACCACCACCACCTTGGGGTGATTCAACCGTATAAGTCCAGTTGCCTTCCGCTACCACCACGGCTGTTGGGTCAGCCGCCTTGGTGGCAACCGTGGTTGTTGCCACGCCAGTTGTAGTTGGTCGGGTCATACCGCCGCCACCGGTTCGTTGTCCCCCGCCGGTTTGTGTTTGTGCATCGCCGCCTCCACCACCGCCATCACCGCCACCTTCTTTCATGTCGTCATTCTCCACGGACTTCTTGCGCTTGCGGGGAGCATCAAAGCTCATCTTGCCAATCCTATAGCTGAAGGTGATCTTGAAATTCAGGCTATGCAATTCGTTTATGCTGCTTTGTGAAATTACGGGTGACTCAAGACTGCTGTGAATCTTTAGGGCTGGTGTGAAGAACTGGTCAGCACCAATACCTATACTGCCTTTTTTATTGGGCAAATCTTTCTTGATGCTCAGGCTGTAGGCATAAAAATTTCCCTGAAAGCCCTGGAGTTGCACCTGGCGGCCACGGTAGAAACTGAAGAACTGAAGGCCATAACCTTTTGAAAGTGTGTAGTTTCCAAAAAACCTGAAGCTTGCCACCCATCCTTGATTGCTTGCCGTGTACAAGGGATTGGGGTCATTATTCTTAAGCACCGCGTAATAGATATCCGTACCGCCATTGAGCGTGAGCTTGCCGGCAATGTTGACACTCGCAAACAGACTTCCACCGTAGGCATTTTCATTTCCAATATTTTTGAAGGTCGTTCGGATGGTGTCGGCATCCGTGGGCACATTGCCAATCACGTCGCGAACGCTTTGAATCGCGTTGTTGGTATTCCGCACGAACGTAGAGAAGTTCAGGCTCGTTGCCTTTACAAATGTGCTGTAGGATAGTTCGTAGTTGTTGGTGTACTCCGGGCCCAGGCTTGGATTACCCACCGTAATTGAATAAGGATTGGAGGCCTGTATGTTGGGGTTGAGGAACTGGATGGAAGGTCGCTGTATGCGGCGATTGTAAGCCACCTTAAGTGTTCCGCCACTTGTTAATTTCTTGGATAAATTGACGCTCGGCACCAAGACACCATAAGAAGGGATGGTGACGGGTCCTTTCTCTGTCGCAAAATTGGCATTGATGGTGGTGTATTCATATCTCGAACCGGCCTTGAGGCTGTAGCCGGATTTCATGCTGAGGGTGTAAGAGAGATATCCTGCAGTGATGTTCTGATTGTAACTAAAAATATTGGCAAGGCTGCTGTTCACGGCAGGAACATAATCCCCGTCAGGGCCTGTGGCGCCATAGTATTTGTAATCACTGTTGACTTTCCTTGAAATATTTTTGCCGCCAAATTCCAGCATCTGTGTGGTGCCAATGGGTGTCTGATAATCTGCCTGGATGGTAAACTCCTGATTGAAACTTGTGTTCACATTCTTGAATCGGTTGATGATGGTAAAATCACTTTCATTCATGATGGAATTCACAAAATCATTGTTGCGGTTATTCTTGCTAAACAATGTCAGTACATTAAACTCTTGCTGGGGTTTCTTGAAAGTGTGTGAATAATTCAAACTCGCATCGACAGTCCCTGATTGATCCGTGGTGTTTACATTTCGGAGGCTACTGGAGGTGAGTAAATCATTTTGGAAGATTTGGGTCAATAAGTTATCCTGATAGTTGTATCCGTTGCGCGTGCCATACTTCACGGAAGCCGTGAGGGAATTGTTTTTATCGATGTCGTAGTCCCAGCCCAATGTAGTGTTACCGAATAGATTAGAGCCACGCGTGGCAGCCTCCTGGAGGTTGAGTGTTTGCGCTGTGGTTCCATCCGCCTGGGTGGCGGTCGTAAGCTGACTGTTAGTGAATTTTCCACTGATGTTATAGCCTGACCGACCGAAGCCTCCCAAAGAAAAACCCATTTTACCTTTCCTGTAGCTGCCATTCACACCCAGGTTGGTGCCCCGGTAGCCAGAAGATCCATCAACGTTGAGGGTAAGACCCTGCAGGTTATTTTTCTTTGTAATAATGTTGATGATGCCCGCCGAACCTTCTGCGTCATATTTGGCAGAGGGAGATGTAATGACTTCCACCGTTTTAATCTGATCCGCAGGAATTTGCTTTAAAGCATCGGCCACACTGCTCGCTGAAATCGTAGATGGTTTGTTATTGATCAGGACCTTGATATTCTGATTTCCGCGCAAAGAAACGTTTCCATCCATATCGACGGACAGCATGGGTACTCGCTTTAACACGTCGGTGGCGTCGCCTCCTTTGGCGGTTTGATCGTTCTCCGCATTGTACACGGTGCGGTCGACTTTTTCCTCCACCAGAGCCCGTTGTCCTTCAACAACCACAGCCTCCAATTCCTTTGAACTGGTGGCCATTTTCAAAGCACCCGCATCGAAAGTGTGATTCCTGTCGCTGATCACAACATTGTCGACAACGATATTTACATAACCAATGAAGGAAATGATGAGCCGGTAACTTCCATTGGGAATCTTTGTGATGGAAAACTTTCCCTTTTCGTCGCAAATGGAGCCGTTAATTGGTTTTTCAGAATTGGGTGCTGTCAGGGCTACCGTGGCAAACTCCACGGGCAGCTTGGTGGTGGCATCCGTGATGGTTCCGATGATCTTGCCATTCCCTTTGGCTGGAACCTGAGCGGGTGTTTTTGTGTCCGGTGCTTGCGCCTGTGCACCGATGAGCGTCACTACAACCAACCATAGCGTTAAAACCTTTTTCATATACTTTCTTCCCATCAAATTCTGTGTTATCTCCCTTAGACAACCTGCGCTCAACGATTATTCCAACTGCAACAAATTTTTTGTGGCAACCTCTATAACTGAAAATTGAATAATAGGTTAGCCCG
>JAYVEZ010000173.1:0-3474 GCA_043773645.1 Cytophagales bacterium | reverse complement strand
TGATATTTTTCTTTGATCCTCTCCAGTTCGGCCTGGTTCGTTTTCTTCTCTTCTGTATACGCTTCAAATCCCTTGTCTGTCTCAAGAAAAGTATCAAATCCTGCTTCGGCTATTTCCGCCATGAGAATTTCAGCAAAGTCAATATGACAAATGACCTGAAGGCGGGTGTAGAACACAGCGTGATGGTTATTCGCTTCTTTGCTAAACTAGAAATGAAATCAGTCTAATTTTCAACTTCTACAATCATTTCAATTTCCACAGCAATGCCATTGGGAAGAGAAATCATGCCAACGGCTGAACGTGCATGCTTTCCTTTGTCTCCAAACAGGTTTACCATCAAGTCAGAGAAGCCGTTGATGACTTTCGGTTGGTCTGTAAACTCGGGAGTACAGTTCACCATACCAAAGACCTTAACAATCCTTTTCACTTTATTAAGATCTCCAATTTCTCCCTTCAGCGAGGAGAGCAAGGCTATCCCGGTTTGCCTGGCGGCTTCATACCCTTGCTCGATGGCCATATCCTTTCCCAGCTTTCCCGTGATGTTGCTTCCATCCGCTTTGGTGGGTCCATGACCTGCCAGGTAGACAAGATTGCCAGTCCTCACCGAACGGACATAGTTGGCAATGGGCTTTGGTGGCGCAAACAATTCAATCCCCATATCTTTTAGCTTCTTGTCGAAATCAGTTTTCTGCGCCTTGACAGGAATGAATGCTGCAGCAATAAGGAAGAGCAGGAAAAGTTTTTTCATATTGTGGATTTGGTCAAAGTTAAACAAAGGACGAGGCAGATGCCTTTTAATGCAAGGTCAATGTTGGTTAAACATTCTCTGATTAATGGTGGGTAATAGAAGTTTTAGCCCACGCTTATTCTTCCCGGCGATATCGATGAAGGTGCGTGCATACCGCATGTTTCCCAGCATGTCATAATAGTAAATCGTTCCAAACTTTCCCTTGTTAAAAGATTGTGTCGTGGTGCTTCCCAACCAATAAGACTGGCCTGCTGTTGTACCCGGCCATTGGGTCAGCCATGGACTGGAATAGCGGGAATAGGTTTGGGCATCTGAGCTCCACCTCACATGCGAAGAGCTTGAATTGAATCCTTTTAGGTATTCAGCCGCCGAGGGTGTGCCATTGATTGCAAAGACAGGTGAAACAGCAGGCTGAAACTGTCCGCTTGCGACTTCAGTGACCATGAGGATACAACCTATGAGCAAATACTGTTTCACCCGTTTCTTTTTATTAAAGATACTTAATCCTAAATTATCCCAATGAAAGAAAGGAAACGTTGCGCATGGTGCCTGAAATCAGAGGCTTATATGCGCTACCACGATGATGAGTGGGGGGTGCCCGTCCACAACGATGGCAAGCATTTTGAATTTTTGGTGCTGGAGGGCGCCCAGGCAGGATTGAGTTGGCTAACCATCCTGAACAAGCGGGCAGGATACCACAAGAATTTTGCTGCCTTTGATCCTGAAAAAGTGGCTCGTTTCACGCAAGCCCGCGTTGAAAAAATTCTACAAGATCCAAGCATCGTGCGAAACAGACTGAAAGTTCAATCCGCGGTGAACAACGCTAAACGATTTCTGGAGGTGCAAAAGGAGTTTGGTTCGTTCGATGCTTACATCTGGCGATTTGTAAATGGAAAACCGATTGTCAATAAGCGGAAGACATTAAAAGATATACAGGCTACCTCGGCCGAATCAGATGCCTTGAGCAAAGACCTCATTCAACGAGGATTCAAATTTGTTGGCAGTACCGTTATCTATGCGCACATGCAGGCTTGTGGCCTGGTGAATGACCATGTGATGGAATGTCATCGCTATGATGAGACCAGGCTGCTACACTAAGTATTTCCAAAACGCGTACAGACCCAGACCCAGAAGCACAAGCCCTGGAATAATTTTTATCCACTTGCTTCCTTGTACATAGGGTGCCAGTCGCCGGGCAAAAAAGATGAGCAATGACAGCAGCGCCATGGCCCCCACAGCCGTTCCCAAAACATAGCTGTGAAGAAGTGTGGGTGTGCCTAATTCTATCCATCCTTGTGCTTTGAGGTAGGCGGTGAAGCCCATCCAGTATGGAATGGCCATTGGATTGAGGATGCTCAAAACGATGCCCCGTCGGAATCCACTTTCGTTGAATTTCTTCGCGAACCCGGTAGATGTTCGGGAGGGAAGCAGGTTGATAACACCCAAGGTGGTCATCACCAATGCTGCAATCAATTGAAAGTTTTCTACTACCACAGGGGACGTTGAAATCAGGTATTCAAAATGCACCCCAATCCATGCGTAAGGATATTCTATGATAGACACCGCCAAGGCAAACCGAAGGGCAATCTTGATTTTTTTCTCCAGGCCAAGTTGCAATACGGTTAAATTGAGTGTACCTGGTGGGATGGAACCAATGAAACTGAAGAAAAATCCCATCAAGAATACCTGAATGTAAGCCATGTCTCTAGGAAGAAGTCAGGGCCATGAAGTTTTTATAGATTGCTTTGGCCTCTTTGAACGAAATATACGCAACCCCCCGCTCATGGTTCTCCCGGCTGATGCGATAGATGTCACGCCAATGACGGAGGAGGATTTTAACAGCTTCCAAAAAGGAAAATCCAGGTTGATAAATATGGGCGGGCTCGGCACCGCAACCATTGAGTTCCATTACCTGTACTTTCCCCTCCTGCAGATCGTCGAGCGTCGCTACCCGCAAGTCGAATCGGCCAAAATAAAATCCGGGTATTTGTTGACTGATGCGGTCAAAGGAGGCTGAGAGCTTTTCTGTGATCAGGTGATTGCAATTTAAAAACATGGTACCCAGACAATGATTGCCAATCGACACCAGTTCAATTTTTTCAGCCGATGGAACAATGGCACTCAACCTTTCCTGATAGACCTCTTTCAATGTTTCCCATTGAAGTTTGGCCCGGTCCTTCTCCCAGATAAGTTCCTGCAGGGACTTCTTCCCGTCACCTTGTACACTCAGCATCTCCTTTCCTACAATGGAAGTCACCTTGCCGGTTTTTTCACTTGGATAGCGCACATAAAATACCCCGAATTCGAGGGGCAAATCCACACACTCTTGCAATAAAAAATCGACGTTGATTTTCTTCAGATAATTTTCGATGTCCGCTTCGGTTGTTATCCTCTTTACCATCCATCCGTGCTCCCCGAGGTCCGGTTTGAAGATGACAGGAAAACTAAAACCTCCCTGTTGCATCTGCTTCAACACGCCATCCCTCGTGGCAGGTAGTTTGATCAAGATTGTGGTGGGCTTGCATTCGTTCGGCACCATTTCCATCACATCAAACTTGGATTCCCCAAACATGCCTCCCATCAGGATGCCTGGGTTGGACGCAGAAAAATAAACCAAGCTCCGGGCCTTCAGCGAAAGCCAGAGCCAATAGGGAAATACGGGAGCCTGAAGAAGGCCAAAGGGCCAATATTCCCAGCTTCTAACCTTGATAAGAAAATTGCTGCGT
>JAYVEZ010000172.1:0-2734 GCA_043773645.1 Cytophagales bacterium | reverse complement strand
GCCGGCCAGCGCAACGTGAAAGACCGTAATGCTATTTAATAATGGCATTCAACTTTTCCCAAAGATCATTCTGGAAGTTGAAGGGAACGAGCGAAGTATCGGGCACATCGCCCATGCGGATTACGACCAGCCCTTTGCTGGGAACAATGTTAATCAGTTGACCGTTTTTCCCCATCGCTGCAAACATATCATTCGGAGCGTTGGGTGTTATTTCGGTTGGGAATACAGTTTGTGATCCGGGTGCCATGGAAGAAGTCTTGCCATTGAGCCAGGTCAGGTAGCCATAGGATAGGTTGATGTTTTGGGACGTGGTGTTCATCAGATTGAAATACGACTCGGGAACAATGGCGGTTCCATTCCAGACTCCCTTATTCAGCAAGAGCAATCCATAGCGGGCCATGGATCTTGGTGTGCTGAAGAACACATTATTATAATCGATCTTGAGATAGCTGCCATCCATGCCAATCTTGTCTCTCAGTTGTCCATTGAAGAAGTTGGTTAAAGACATACCCGTACCCGACGCAATAACTCCATCGAGCAATGTATAGGCAGCATTGTGATAGGCCCATCGCGTGCCGGGATCTGCTTTGTATTGAAGACAGACTTTGTCGGTGCAATCCTTGTTGGCAACCCCATCATCCAGGCCGGTCGTCATGGTCAATTGGTGCCGCACGGTAATTTTATTTTCCTGTAAGGGAGTCAGGCTTGTCCATCCGGTGCCGAGGTAGTCGGAGGTTTTAGCATCCAGGTTTATTTTTCCTTGTGTGTTGGCAATGCCCACCAGGGCAGAGGTGAGTGTTTTGCCGGCGGATGCCCAATACCAAATGCTGGAAGATGTAAAGTTGGCGGTGGTATTGATCTCCATGCCGAGGTATTCTTCAATCACAATTTTTCCATCTTTCAGTACGATCAATGCCCTTGAGTTGGAGGTCTGTAGAAAAGTTTTCAGGTCGGCAATCTTGGATTCATTCCACCCCAGGCTGGCAGGGGTTACAGTTTCCCAGGTAGAACCGGCAGGAGGGAAGTACATTGAAGGGGCGGGAATGGGATCTGATTTCTTGCTGGTGCAGGCCAATGCAAGGAATAAAATGATTAGGAGGATGCGGGATTTCACAGGGATGGCAGGATAGCTTACAACAAAAGTAAGGGAGATAATGAGTATAGTTGTTGAGTTCAGATACTTTGATTGGGTAGAGTTTCTTTCCTCTGGGAATCTCTGCGGTTAATTTTCCGATTCAGAAATACATAAACGCAGAGAGCGCAGAGGTTCGGAGAGTCTTTTCTTGCATGATTATACCATTTTAGAATAAGCCATCACAGCTCGCAAGGGTCCATAACCGAATTTTCCTTTCAGTTTTTCGTACAAGTCTTTCGAGGTAGCACCTTCCGGAAGTTGGCGCAGCGCGTTGATGATCTCCATCACCATTTCCTCAGTCATAAATTTAAAAATACTCAGGTTGCCTTCCGCGACTGCTTTGGCGAGATGGCTTTCAATGGTGCCAGTCACAAGGCCGCGCTCCTGGGCGATCTGCTCGACGGTCATTCCACTATTAACAAGATCCAGGGTGACGTCGAAGGTGCTGCGCCCATCTTCTTTCCTGGACTTTGTCTTTTTCGCGCCAGCGGTTCCAACGGTTATCGGGTTCCCCGATTCGTCATGGGTGATTCCATTCTTTTTTTTCTTCCGCTTGCGCACTGGCGGGCCTTCTTTTTCGACCTGTTCATTGATTTCGCGGAGCAAAGTCTTGCGCTCTTCGGCGCGAACAAACTTTCCTGAGTCAAAGTCAATCGTTTCGTTTCCATTTAAAATGCTTTCTGTGAGGGGAGCTGCCTTGTCGATTTCTTCCCACTTTTTGGTGAGCGCCTGGTCCAGGTCAGCAAGGTCATTCACGTAGGTCTTCACCCGTTTGCCTTGCTTCACGGATTCCAGGTGTGTAAGCAGTGTTCTGAGGTGTTGAAAAAGAAGCGGCTTGTAATAGGCTGTTCCTTTGCGAATGCGTTCAATCAAATTCAATGGATCATTGGCATTGAGCAGATCTGTCAATTGTCGCCTGAATTTTTCAGTGTTGGCACGCTCCAGATCCAATGCATCCGCAATTTGGATAAGCACGGGCTTCATGGTGCTTTCTTTCAGACCTTCTTCAGCCTGTTCTTTCCGGACATTTCTGATTTCATGTATAAGAACAGTGAAGTCAAAGGTTTTGTCAAGAAGTTGATGAATGTACTGTTGCTGCCTGACTTTCATCACTTCGGCCAATTGCCCGGGCTGGTGATTCGTTTGTGCGAAGGCCACCACATTCTTGTCCGTGCTAATGACCGATGCGCCAATGCGTGTTCGCAGCACCAGGCCCTGGAGTGAACGCAACCTCGAAAGGGCCACATAGACCTGCCCGTCTGCAAAAGCCTGTCCCACGTCAATGATTGCTTTGTCGAATGTGAGCCCCTGGCTCTTGTGCACGGTGATGGCCCACGCCAACCTTACGGGATATTGTTCAAAGGCCCCGATGACATCTTCTTCCAGTTCACGGGTTCCTTCATTGATCTTGTATTTCTTGTTTTCCCATCGTTGGGGTTTTAGTTTATAACGCATGTGGGATTCAGCCATTTCCACCCACACATCGTTGCCGGAGATTTCTTTTACGGTGGCGAGCTTGCCATTGAAATACATTTTGTCTTCACTGTCGTTGCGAACGAACATGATCTGAGCGCCTACTTTCAGTTCGAGCCTGAGTTG
>JAYVEZ010000171.1:0-2383 GCA_043773645.1 Cytophagales bacterium | reverse complement strand
CAGTGCAAATCGGAAAAGAAATGGAACGCATCTTACAAACGGAAAGTGTCGGTGTGGTGCTGGATGCCAACCACATGTGCGTAGCCATGCGGGGCGTAGGTGATACGAACAGCAAAACAGGAACAGCCTATTTTTCAGGGAAATTCAAAGATGAAGACATCAAACGTGAATTCCTTAATTTTATCAACAGCAGACAATCACTGCTTTGAGACCCTGAAAGCAACCCAGCGGCTTAGACCGGCTCAATACCATAAGAGTTTTTTCAAGACAAAGCCCATTATAGGGCTTTGCTGGCTTTGAATCATAGCCAATCCTGTTGTAGCTTAGCACTTCAACTTTGAAAACACATTTTTATGGTATTTGACTTAGACATGATCAAGGCTTTCTATGAAGCCATGCCAGGCCGTATAGCCAAAGCAAGAAAAGCGGTCGGTAAGCCACTGACACTTTCAGAAAAAATCCTCTACTCCCATTTGCACGCCGACCAGGCCTACCAGGCTTTTGGCCGCGGGAAGTCATATGTTGACTTCGCACCGGATCGTGTGGCGATGCAGGATGCGACAGCCCAAATGGCCTTGCTGCAGTTCATGTCTGGCGGTATACCCAAGGTGCTCGTTCCTTCAACAGTGCATTGCGATCACCTGATCCTTGCCAAGAATGGAGCCAAACAGGATCTGGCCGACTCCCTGACAGCCAGTGGTGAAGTCTTTAACTTTTTGGAATCCGTTTCCAATAAGTATGGCATAGGTTTTTGGAGACCGGGCGCAGGAATTATTCACCAGGTCGTCATTGAAAACTATGCATTTCCTGGCGGCATGATGATTGGTACCGATTCACACACGGTGAATGCAGGCGGCCTCGGAATGGTTGCAATTGGCGTAGGAGGTGCGGATGCTGTCGATGTGATGTCGGGTATGGCGTGGGAACTAAAATGGCCCAAGCTGATTGGCATAAAACTTACCGGCAAACTGAGTGGCTGGACTTCTTCAAAAGATGTCATCCTCAAAGTGGCGGGCATACTCACGGTGAAAGGAGGAACCGGAGCCATTGTAGAATACTTCGGACCTGGCGCCAAGACGCTTTCTTGTACTGGCAAAGGAACAATCTGCAACATGGGCGCTGAGATTGGCGCCACAACCTCTACATTCGGATACGATGAAAAGATGGCAGAATATCTGAGGGGAACCGATCGTGCTGAAGTAGCGAAGCTGGCAGACAAAGTAAAGGAACACCTCACCGGTGACCCGGAAGTATATGCGCAGCCGTCGAAATATTTCGATGAAGTAATTGAGATTGATCTCACAACGTTGGAACCTCATGTCAATGGACCATTCACTCCGGATCGAGCAATTCCCATCTCGAAATTTGCAGATGAAGTGAGGGCCAACAACTGGCCTCAAAAATTAGAAGTGGGTCTTATTGGATCGTGCACCAATTCATCTTACGAAGACATCACGCGTTCTGCTTCACTTGCGAAACAGGCAGTGGACAAGAAACTGAAAGCCAAAGCTGAATTCACCATCACGCCCGGCTCTGAAAAGGTTCGATACACAGTCGAACGTGACGGCTACCTCGCTATTTTTGGCAAGATGGGCGGCGTTGTTCTGGCCAATGCCTGTGGTCCCTGCATCGGGCAATGGTCGCGTCACACCGATGACCCCAATCGCAGGAACTCTATCATTACCTCCTTTAACAGGAACTTTGCCAAACGAAATGATGGCAATCCCAACACACATGCCTTTGTAGCATCACCCGAAATCACAACAGCATTTGCCATTGCAGGTGATTTGACATTCAATCCCCTGAAAGACACGTTGATCAATCAGGATGGACAAGCCGTTAGGTTGGATGAGCCCAAGGGAGCAGAATTCCCGCCCAAGGGATTTGACGTTAAGGAGCCCGGATACCTCGCACCCGCCAAAGACGGAAGCAAAGTGCAAGTGAAAATTGATCCAAAGTCAAAACGACTTCAGGCCCTCACTCCATTTGCACCCTGGGATGGTAAGAACTGGTCGGGACTTAAACTTCTCATTAAAGCGAAGGGCAAGTGTACAACTGACCATATTTCAATGGCAGGACCCTGGCTCCGTTTCCGAGGTCATCTGGACAATATCTCAGACAATACCCTGACAGGGGCCACCAACTTCTTCAATGACAAGACCGATAGCGTCAAGAATCAATTAACAGGACAATATGGTCCGGTACCTGCTACACAAAGAGCCTACAAAGCCGCAGGCATTTCATCCATTGTCGTGGGTGATCAGAACTATGGGGAAGGTTCCTCGCGTGAACACGCCGCCATGCAGCCACGGCACCTGGGGATCAAAGCCATTCTGGTAAAATCCTTTGCCCGGATTCACGAAACTAATTTGAAGAAACAAGG
>JAYVEZ010000170.1:0-2936 GCA_043773645.1 Cytophagales bacterium | reverse complement strand
GAACCAGCCGAACGGGAAGTGATCCGCCTGATTAATCTTTACCCGAGTAAAGTTGAAGAAGCTGCTCGCGAATACGCGCCTTCGGCAGTCGCCAACTATGCCTATGACCTGGCAAAAGAATACAACCAGTTTTACCAAAACATTCCCATTTTCAATGAAACTGATAAGGCCAGGAGGCAATTCAGAATTGCTTTTTCCAGGGTAGTGGCCGAGACCCTTAAGAAAGCGATGGGTCTGCTTGGTATTCGGGTACCGGATCGGATGTAGTTGGGCGCTCAGCGCTTGGCGCCCGGTGGATTGGTTCTTGGACTTGACACTTGGAGGCCTAACTCTTTTAACTTGGTCAAAAACCACTAAGCGCCAAGCGCCATTAGCCGCTCGCATAATCCAGCGGCCTCAGGGCTGCTTTTTGTTTTAAATTGAATGGGAGGAACCTTATCTTCGTATTCTTGTTTATCTATTAAATCAAAATTATGTTATGAAAACCATCATCCTTTTCATGCTGTTTCTGGCAACCAACCCTATGACTGCATCTTTGTATGATTTTAAGATGAATTCCATTGAAGGAAAAAAGATTGACTTTTCGCAATACAAAGGGAAAAACCTGCTGATTGTCAATGTCGCCTCACAATGTGGCAATACTCCGCAATATGCCGATTTGCAGAAACTGCACGAGAAGTATGGAAACAAGGTGACTATTCTTGGATTTCCGGCCAATAATTTCGGCGAGCAGGAACCCGGCAGCAATGCAGAAATCAAGGGATTCTGCACAAAGAATTATGGCGTCACATTTCAGATGTTTGAAAAGATTTCGGTAAAGGGCACAGACCAGCACCCTCTCTATGCCTGGCTCAAGGAGAAAACGGGCCAGGAACCCACGTGGAATTTCTCCAAATACCTGGTGAAACCCGATGGAACGGTAAAATTCTTTAATTCAAAGGTATTGCCCTTCGATCCTCAAATCATCAGTGAGTTGAACTAATGAACCGGAATATCGTCCTGGTCTGCGTGTTTCTTATTTTGACCTTTATGTTTTCATCTTTTTTTGATTCTGCTGCAACGCCGCAGAGTGCTCAGATTTCCATTTATGATTTCAAGCTGAACGCCCTGAATGGCGAGCCCGTTGATTTTGCACAGTACAAAGGGAAGTACTTGCTGGTTGTTAACACGGCATCCAAATGCAAGTACACACCCCAGTACGCAGACCTCGAAAAATTGCACGAACAATTTGGCAGCAAGGTGGCCGTACTCGGCTTTCCAGCAAATAATTTTTTATGGCAGGAACCCGGATCGAATAAGGAGATCAATGAGTTTTGCATGAAGAATTACGGCGTGAAATTTCAGATGTTCGAAAAGATATCGGTGAAAGGAAAGGACAAAGCTCCCTTGTACAAATGGCTGGAAGCCAAAACCGGGGAAACACCTTCCTGGAATTTTTGCAAGTACCTCGTTGATCCAAACGGAACGGTGATTGGGTACTTCGGTTCTAAGGTCAGCCCGTTGGATAGTAAGATTGTGGGAGCTTTGAAGTGAAACCGGTAATCGGTAATCGGTGGTTTCGTGTACACCTTACTACCGATCACCGATCACCGGTTACCGAATACGCAATGCACAATCTACCGAATACCGAATACCGAACGAACTGTGGTAATGAAAGCATGGATATCCGCCTTCCGTCTTCGCACCCTCCCCTTGGCGCTGTCCTCCATCGGTATGGGAGGATTTCTTGCCGCCGCGGCTGGAAAATTTAATGTTCTCATTTTCGTCCTCTGTTGTATGACCACTGTTTTTCTACAGGTCCTTTCCAATCTCGCCAATGATTATGGCGATTCCGTGAATGGGGCGGATCACGCAGAACGATCGGGACCGAAGCGCTCCGTGCAATCGGGGGTCATCTCCCTTCGTCAGATGAAAAGGGCAGTGATTTTCTTTGTTCTCCTCTGTCTGGTGAGCGGCGTTTCGCTCTTGCTGGTATCATTAGGCTGGAATGTAAAAGCCTTTCTTTTCTTTTTCGGATTGGGTGTGCTCTGTTTTCTGGCAGCGATCGCTTACACGATGGGCAAGAAACCTTATGGATATGCGGGCCTGGGTGACCTTTCGGTCTTGATCTTTTTTGGAGTGATAGGAGTGATGGGTTCGTTGTATTTGTTTACCCGGCACGTATCCTGGCCTGAAATTTTCCCGGCGCTCACGTGCGGCCTGTTTTCAATAGCGGTACTCAATATCAACAACATCCGCGACATTGAATCAGATCGCAAAGCTCGGAAATTCTCCGTCCCTGTCCGGATTGGAAAGAAAAATGCGGTGATCTATCACTGGCTCCTCCTGGTCGGCGGACTCGTTGCGGCCACAGTGTATGCGGGGTTGACGTACCGGTCGCCCTTTCAATTTCTTTTCCTGCTGACGCTCCCATTATTTATTGGCAATGGACTGGCAGTAAGCAGAAAGCCCTCTGTTGAATTGGATCCTTACCTGAAACAAATGGCGCTGTCCACCATGTTGTTTGTAATTCTTTTTGGAATTGGATTTCTGCTCGCGTAATGTTTTTTCTACAATCCTTCTATTTTCTTTTTTAACAATTCTTTTTCCGCAGGCGAGGCCGTGAGCGTCAGCGCTTTTTCAAGATATTGTTTAGCCTTGCCTTTGTCACCCATTTTGGCCAGAAATTCCGCGCGGATTGCCGGCAGGAGGTAGTAATTTTCCAATGCCTGGAGGTTCGCAATATCATCAAGTGCCGCAAGCCCGGCTCTGGCGCCGTCCAGTTCGGCTACAATGATCGCACGGTTCAACGCCACCATAGCATTGGGTTTGATCTGATACAGCCAGTCATAAAGTTCCAGAATTTTTTTCCAGTTGGTGGAAGCGAAATCGACAGCTATACAATGCTCATAGGCAATCGCCGCTTCAACGTGGTATGGAGAAACAGAATCTCCATG
>JAYVEZ010000169.1:0-19184 GCA_043773645.1 Cytophagales bacterium | reverse complement strand
AGAAGCTTCACACCATTTTTTACGAGGTGACTTGCATCCTTTCCGTTAACCTCATTTTGTGTGGCACAGGGAAACGCGCAATCTGCTTTGATGTTCCATAGAGGATTGTAGTCAGCTTTTGAATCGATGTCTTTATAGGTGCATTTGTATTTATCCGCATATTCTTTGATTCTGCCCCGACGGTTGTTTTTCAAGTCCACAAGAAACGCGAGTTTCTCCTGGGTGAATCCTGCCTCATCATGAATAAACCCATTGGAGTCAGAAGCCGTCACGGCCCTTCCACCCAGTTGGATAATTTTTTCAATGGCGTATTGAGCCACGTTGCCTGACCCGGAAACCAGGCACACCTTTCCCTTGATACTATCCTTCTTCTCCTGCAGCATATTTTCGGCAAAGTAGATCAACCCGTAACCGGTAGCTTCTGTGCGAATCAAACTTCCACCCCATCCAATACCCTTACCGGTGAGTACACCCGTAAATTCATTTTTTATCTTTTTATAGGCGCCGAATAGAAAGCCGATCTCCCGGCCACCCACACCGATGTCTCCCGCAGGAACATCAAGGCGATGACTGATGTGCCGGGCGAGTTCACCCATGAAGGCCTGACAAAAGTGCATGACCTCGTTGTCGGACTTCCCTTTTGGATCAAAGTCGGCACCTCCCTTTCCTCCACCCATGGGAATTCCGGTCAATGCATTCTTAAAAATTTGCTCGAATGCCAGGAATTTTAATATGCTGGGTGTCACGGAAGGGTGAAAACGCAGCCCTCCTTTGTATGGACCAATTGCGCTGTTCATTTGCACACGATAACCACGATTGACCTGAATATTTCCAGCATCATCCATCCAGGTTACCCGGAATGAGATCAAACGTTCCGGCTCCAGCATGCGCTCCAGTAATTTTAGCCGGACAAACTCCGGATTTCTTGTGAGCACCGGCAAGACAGAAGCAATTACTTCTTCTGCTGCCTGAATAAATTCTGGTTCATTGGGATTCCGTTTCCTGACCTGTGACAGTATTTCTAAATGGTCCATGGAGGTCTGAATTTTACTACCAAGATAATAGAAGAAAGGTTATGCAAACGATTGAAAGGCTCAGCAGCAGCAATAAATTTTTATTTATTCACCAATTTGTAAACTAACTTTATGACTCAAACCGTCAATTCCACTAAACCCCTTCTATGCAAACCATTCTCGGAGCAAACGGAATCATCGCTAAGGAACTCTCAAAACATCTTCCTTCCCATGGACAACGCATTCGGCAGGTGAGCCGACATCCTCAAAAAGTGAATGACACCGATGAATTGTTTCCTGCCGATTTGCTGAATTATGAGCAGACGGAACAGGCCGTTTCGGGGAGCGATGTTGTTTACCTCCTGGCCGGATTAAAATACGATCTCAAGGTGTGGCAAAAAGAATGGCCGATCGTGATGAGAAATGTGATTGATGCCTGTAAGAAACACAGTAGCAAGCTTGTGTTCTTTGACAACGTTTACCCTTATGGGGTTGTTAACGGAACGATGACGGAAGCTACTCCGTTCAATCCCACCAGCAAAAAAGGAGAGGTGCGCGCCAAAATTGCGACCATGTTATTGGATGAAATAAAGTCTGGCAATGTAACCGGCATGATCATACGTGGAGCTGATTTCTATGGACCAGGCGCCATCCAGAGCTTGACCTACTCTACCGTTACGCAGCGATTAAAAGCAAACCAGGGGGCTCAGTGGGTTGGTAATGCATCGAAGATTCACACCTTCACTTATACTCCGGACGCTGGGAAATGCGTGGCCATGCTGGGAAACACGCCGGCAGCTTTCAATCAAACATGGCACGCGTTGACGAGCAAGGAAAAAATTACCGGAGAGGCATACATTCGCATTGCCTGTGAGATGATGGATAGAAAATACAAACTACAAACATTGCCTAAATGGGGCGTACAATTGACTGGCGTGTTCGTTCCGCTCTTGCGCGAATTTGTTGAAATGATGTATCAGTATGAACAAGACTACATATTCGACAGCTCAAAATTTGAAGCAAAATTCCCTATGAAGGTAACATCGTACAAGGAGGGAATAGCGGCAACCTTGGCATAAAACCGCTTTTTGGATTAATCAGGAAGGTATTTTTGGAATTTACCATAGGTCCAGGTCCCAGCGATGGCGCTTAGCAGTGTTGCCAAAGTGACGAGGGTTCCGGATCCAATCTGGGCGTAGAGAGGCCCGGGACAAGCGCCCGTCAGGGCCCACCCAAATCCAAAGACCAGACTTCCAATGATTACGCCATGGCTATATTTTTTCTCAGGTATTTCAATGAGGTCACCTTCAATGGATCTTAAATTCAACTTTCGTATCAGGAGTAAACCAAGGGCCCCGGTGGGAATGGCCGTCATGAATATCCCAAACATGTGAAAGCTTTCGAAGCGGAACATTTCCTGAATTCGATACCAGGAGATTGCCTCACCCTTGGTGAGGGCCAAACCAAAGACTGTACCAACGAGCAAGTACCTCATGTTCTTCATAAGCTGAGTATTCTTGGGAGAACGAAATGACTAAACAAGATCCCACCCGCAAAGAAACTCATCGTCGCCAATAGTGAGGGCCATTGCAATGCAGACAACCCAAGAATACCGTGACCGGAGGTGCACCCACGGGCGTAACGCGTTCCAAAGCCTACCATAAATCCCCCAATGATCATGAGCAGGATCCCTTTTACGGAAGCAAGCGCTGACCAGTGAAAGAGTTCCACAGGCATCAGCCCCGTGAGATCATGCACTCCAAATGAGTTGAGGTAAATGATGGTGGCTTGAGACAATTGAACAGGGTCTGGATTGGCCAAAACAACCCCGCCAAGAATCCCTCCGATCAGAAGACCACCGGCGAAGAAAAAATTCCACTGGTCTCTCTTCCAGTCGTATCGAAACAAGGGAATATTTGAGGGCAACCATGCGGCACATAGCTGCCGGAGCGTAGAAGAAATACCTAACCTTTTATTGCCCAGGAAAAGTAGCAGCGGCACAGTGAGTCCAATGATTGGCCCTGCGACATACCACGGCCATGGGGAAAAGAGAATGCTCATGGTGCAAAAATACAAAAGTCTATCAATTTAATAGACTTTAATCCCGGTCAATGGGAGGAGGTTCATTCTTTCGCTTAGAACCATTCCGTTTTGCGGGTACCCTCTCACCGTTTACTTTTGACGCTCTTATATGCAACTGATCAATTCAATCCTTACCTGGGTCATGAGGAAGAGAATCCACCAAATGGAGCTCTTCATGAAGTATCCGAACGACGTCCAGGAGGAACTTTTACATCGATTGTTGCTTGCGGCACGTCCTACAGAATTCGGCAAGAAGTACGGATTTGATGAAATGCTCAACTACAACGACTTTGTGCGGCAGGTGCCTGTTCATTCCTATGAACGGTTGTTCCCATCCATTGAGCGAATGATGAAGGGCGAACAGAATATTCTTTGGCCTACAGAGATTAAGTGGTTTTCTAAATCGTCCGGTACCACCAATGCACGCAGTAAGTTTATTCCTATTTCTGCAGAATCATTGGAAGAGTGTCATTTCAAGGGAGGGAAAGACCTTTATTGCATCTATGTCAACAACTATCCAGAAACCAAGATCTTTTCAGGACGCGGTTTGGCCATTGGAGGCAGCCACCAGGTAAATGAGCTTGATCCAAGTTCTTCATCTTACTATGGAGATGTGTCAGCGGTCATCATGCAAAACCTTCCCATTTGGGCACAACTGATCCGGACCCCCAGCCTGGAAGTTGCCCTGATGAGCAACTGGGAAGAGAAAATTGAAAAACTTGCCCGTGAAACGGCTACGGTGGATGTAACACACATTGCCGGCGTGCCCACCTGGACAGTATTGCTGCTTCAAAGAATCATGGAGATTGAGAAGAAGCCCATCCAGGAAGTGTGGCCTAACCTTGAAGTATTTTTTCATGGTGCGGTGGCCTTTGCTCCTTACCGGAATTTGTTCAAGTCACTCATTCCGAGTGCCAACATGAATTATTGGGAAACCTATACTGCCAGCGAGGGATTTTTTGGTATCCAGGATGTCTCTAACTCCGAAGAAATGCTGTTGATGCTGGACTATGGAATATTTTACGAATTTATACCGACGGAGCACTCGGAGGATGAAAGCCCTACGGCAATTCCGTTGAGTGAAGTGGAGCTTGGGAAGAACTATGCGATGGTAATCACCACCAATTCGGGTCTGTGGCGCTATAACATTGGTGATACGGTGAAGTTTACCAGCAAAACACCGTATCGAATCAGGATATCCGGACGGACCAAACATTTCATCAATGCATTCGGGGAAGAGGTTATCATCGAGAATGCGGAGGCCGCCATCACCCGCGCTTGTGAATTGACAGGCGGCGTGATCAGTAACTTTACCGCGGCCCCCATTTATCTCGAAAAAAACAAACGCGGGGGACACGAATGGATCATTGAGTTTCACACGGCGCCAGCCAACCTGGAAGAATTCGGGAAAATTTTGGATGATACACTCCGACAGATCAACTCAGACTATGATGCAAAACGGTTTCATGACATGGCCCTGATCGCACCTAAGCTTCACAGTGTACCAGAAGGAACTTTCTACAACTGGATGAAGCGTCGGGGGAAACTGGGAGGCCAGAATAAAGTACCTCGCCTTAGCAATTCAAGGGAGTACGTGGATGATATTCTGTCCAGTATCTCAGAATAGCCCAAGCTATGAATTCTTCCATTTGATGCCGCAACCAATGGCCTTAGTCCTTGTTGTTTGCACAGGTTTGCCGGCCAGCAGCGCATCCACAGCTTCTTCCACATACTTTTTGGTAACAGCAGATGAATCCCGGGCATTGTCATCGATGGTACCGATATAAGCAACTTTCAATTCGCCGGTGGCGCGGCTGAGAACATACACATGGGGTGTGTTGGTCGCACCATAGGCTTTGGCCACTGATTGCGATTCATCGATCAAGTAAGGAAATGTGTATCCTTTCTTCTTTGCATGGGTCACCATTTTGTCATAGGAATCTCCGGGCGAACTCTCGGGATCGTTGGCGTTAATGGCAATGACAGGGAATCCCTTGCCAGCATATTTGGTATTGAGTCCAACGATCCGATCGTTGTATGCTTTGGAATAGGGGCAGGTGTTGCAATCAAATATTACAATAAACCCCTTGGCATCCTTCCAATCCGTCAATGAAATTGTTTTTCCGTCGACATTCTTCAACTTAAAATCGGTGGCAGTATCCCCCACGTCATAACCACTCCTCAAAGGGGAACCGGATGTAAGAATCATAACGACAGCGCAGGCAAAAATTAACTGCTTCATATTATTTTCTGTTTTTTTTCTTCAACTACTTAACCCCGGCGATTAATTTTTCGAGATCCCCATCGTGAAGTTCTTTTTCAATAAATCTTCTCTTGCCAGTTTTGTTATTGACCACCAGGGTGGCCGGCAAGGCGCCCGACCATCCTTTCTCCAACTGATCAATCCATAGGTTTGGGTTCCTTTCATTCAGGATCAGTACCTCCGATTGCAACTTTTTACGTGTCGCAAATTTTCTGACTTTTTCAGGATCCGGGTCAAGGTCCATATCCATACTCACCAACCGGACGCGTATATCCTTGTGATCCTGGTGAAGCTTTTCGAAGAGCGGTAACTCTTTGAGGCAGGGAGCACACCAAGTCGCCCAGAAATTGATGACCTGAATTTGCTCCTTTTCACTTTGAATGATCTGCTGAAGCTTATCCAACTTTACCAGTTCAATGCTTTGGCCCATGCACGAAGGCCCCAGAAACAGGAACAATTGAAAAAAACCATATTTCATCCAGTTTCCTAACGAAAATCCTACAGCAAGGTTGAGGGAGTGTGGGTTGGCTGACAGTGCTGACATATCGTGTTTCAAGAAACAAAAGTGCTAAAATTCAGGCACTTATAAAGTCTCTAAAAAGCCCTGATAAAGAAATCCACAAAATCATGCTTTTATCCACATTACCAGACTGTTAACCGTTATATATTTGATTTACAGTAAGTTACAATCACTTTCGTCAATCAGTTCTTTGTGGATATCTCTTGAGGACTACCGAATGGTCACCTTTTTATAATGCACTAATAGTCAATTATGTACACCCATTAGGGTGACTCTCCAAAAGTCGCTGTTCAAAGGAAGACGGCACTAAATTCAAGAACAGTTATTGGCTGGGCACTCATGGGTTGGGCCAATTTTGCTTTGGCTAATTTTAGTCACCATTTATCCAACCGCAAGATTGAATTTTACTCAAATCAAGGAAACTTGCCTTTACTTCCATTCCCTGGAAAAAGCGCATCAATTTTATCATCAAGTCCTTGGCTTGCCAGTGATCAGCAGTGTACCAGGCAAGCATATTTTTTTCCGTGCAGGAACTTCGGTATTGCTCTGCTTTAATCCTGATGATTCACGGAGGAAGGTAAGCCCACCACCCCACGCTGTGGAGGGGAAATATCATTTTGCCTTTGAAGTAAAAAAGGAGCAGTATGAGGATTACAAACGAGAAATCATAGAAAAAGGAATTACCATCATTGATAAAGTAATTTGGGCCACTGGCCAGGAATCATTCTATTTTGAGGACCCTGAGGGGAATGTACTGGAGATTGTTCCGGAAGGGATATGGCAATAGTTATTTGAAAGCAAGTTTTGCAAACGCAGGTTGTGGGGAGGAAGCTGGCGAAGGACTTGATTTTGCTGCGGGATTTTGGTTCAGCCAGGATAGGTAGTCCTGGTATAGGATACAGTCATTCATCAAGGCTTGATCTCTAACAATCTTGATGATCTTGTCTTGCTGGAAGGATTGCCAGATTTTTTCTTTCTGTTCCTGGGGCAATGAAGAAATGCGAACGAACTCTATTCCCTTGAAATTTTCTGCCATGGCCTTCATGTTAGTTACAATTGTTTATTTCAATTTGAATTTATAGGTAACCCGCCACTTGGCATTTTCTGGTTATGAAAACTAGGCGTCAACCCCGTAATTTAGATGTCCAAATGATTAAGAAAATGATATGAGTCATAAGTTGGGTGGCATTGGGGCTGGCATTAGACGGCCACAAGCAAGCACCAGCACCGCAACCCAAATTGGGTGAGACCGATCAGTTTAGGCAATACTGGTGTGGTGAAAGTGACCATGAGTTCTCGGGAATGGGGTGGGCAAGTATTAGGGACTAAAAGGAATTTTCATATCAAATCCTTAAGTGGAAAGAGTCTTTCAAGGAACGAGGTGTGGAACAACTAACCGAAGCCATCCTGGACAAAAACTCGTATGAATTTTTCTACCTCCGGGATTTTCTCGGATTATCCTGTCATAATTTCTAGCAAGCATGCAAAACCAACGATCAAAATTTTCAATACCGGCGGGAGTTACCTATTTGAATTGTGCCTACATGTCACCATTATTGAAATCGGTGGAAAGGGCTGGCATAAAAGGTATGAGTCGCAAGCGAAGTCCCATTGATATTTCTCCTGGCGACTTTTTTCAAACCACCGAATTGGTACGGAATGAGTTCAGTTCCCTGATTCAGGCAGGGAATTCGAAACGGATTGTCATCGTACCTTCTGCATCGTATGGCCTGGCCAATGTAACAAAGAACGTTCGCCTTCAATCCGTGGATAAGATCATTGTAGCAGCAGAACAATTCCCAAGCAATTACTACCCCTGGCAACGGATATGCTTGGAATCGAAAGCCACACTTCACGTGGTGACACCTCCCGAAGCTTTGATGTTGCGTGGCAAATCATGGAATGAGCGTATTTTGGAAGCCATTGACACCAGAACAAGAATTGTAGCGTTGGGCCATGTACACTGGGCAGACGGAACGCGGTTCGAGCTGGAAAAAATCCGCATGCGCACACGTGAAGTAGGAGCGTTGCTGATCATAGATGGAACGCAATCGGTAGGCGCATTGCCATTTGATCTTCATAAGATTCAACCGGATGCCCTGGTGTGCGGTGGATACAAGTGGCTCATGGGACCATATTCAATCGGCCTGGCTTACTATGGTGAATATTTTGATGGCGGAACACCCATCGAAGAAAACTGGATCAATCGCCGCCACAGCGAGAATTTTGCAGGACTCATTAACTATCAAAATGAATATCAGGAGGGAGCATTAAGGTATGAAGTGGGCGAACACAGCAACTTCATTTTGGTGCCGATGCTTCTGGAAGCATTGAAACAGATCAATCGCTGGAAGCCTGAACACATTCAAGCGTATTGTTCGAAAATTTCATGCAAGGCAATCGACAAATTAAGAAATCATGGGTGTTGGGTAGAGGAGGAGCGCTATCGGGGAAATCACCTATTTGGTGTTCGATTTCCCAAAGGGACGAATCTGGATGCAATCAAAGAAAGGATAAAAAGAAAAAAAATTTCTGTTTCATTCCGTGGCGATTCGATGCGCATTTCTCCACATATATACAATGACGAAATAGATTTTGAAAGATTACTGAAGACCATGTACGACCTTAAATAGGCATTAAATATAAACCCAACAATATTTTCTAAGTTAGATGTATGAAACGAACCACTTTGATTGTGTTGCTATGGGTGGCGGTAACCCATTTGCACGCTCAACCATTTGTCTTTGTATTCCTTAACAAAAAGGTAAGTCCTGTGGAGCTCCCCAAGGATCAACTGGACAAGCTGATGGACGGCCATATGGCCAACATCAAGCGGCTTGCCAGTGAAAACAAATTGGTGGCAGCAGGTCCCTTTGAAGGAGGTGGGGGTATTTTTATTTTCCGTTCAAGTTCAAAAAAGCAAGTTCAGGAATGGTTGGAAGCAGATCCTGCGGTTCACGCCAAACGATGGGACGTTGAGATGTTCAATTACCTGCCGCGTATTGGCTCAGTTTGTGCAGTGGCCGAACCCATAGAAATGATACAGTATCATTTTATGCGATACGAAGTCAACATCACCAAATATACCATCTCAAGAATGTCCGAAGGGGAGAAGGAACATGAGCAATATATCAAGCAACTTGCGTTGAATGGGGATGTTGTGACGGAAGGGACTTTTGCTCCGGATGAGGGAAGCATTCTGGTAATGAAGGGTGACTTGAAGAAGGAACTTATTGAATTGGACCCGGCGGTTCAAAAAGAGTTTTTTTTCCTTTCGTTCAAGGATTTATACATCGCAAAAGGAGCCTTTTGCGATCGATAGAAGACCTCCTTTATTCTGTTACAACAACGGCAAGTTTCTTTCCATCCGCACTGACGGCCATCCGGGTTACGCCTTTGAGCACATCTGCACCGGAGGTAACGATTACTTCATTCCATCCCGGTCCGCTGCCCGGCTGAAAATAATATACTTTGGGTCCGTCACTCATTAGAATTTTTCCGGTAGGAAGCCAGCAAAGATCTTCGGAGCCACTTACCGTGGTGCCAATGAGCGTCACCTTTTTGGTATGGGTATTGAATTTCTTAATCCACCACTCTTTCTCTGCAATCTTGTGCACAAAGCTAATGGCATTTTCACCCGGAACTTTGTGCAGAGACCGGCCAATGTTCTCCGCGATGACGGTATCTCTTTTCATCGGGAGTAGTAAGTAGTGCAAGGTGTTTGGAGTACCCAGAATAAATAATCCAAGGTGACTGTTATCGGCCCAGACGTGATACCCGACCATCATCTTGTCTACAATCAAGGAGGGCTCACCACCATCGATGGGATATTTACCAAGGTCCTGGGCACCGTTGTCGCGCTGAATGATACAGGACAAGTATTGTTGGTCAAGCGTTACTGTTGGCGAATACTCTTTCTCCGGGGTTTGTGTAATGGGTTTGGTTTGCTTGTCCTTGTAGTTGTAGCTAACGATGTCCGTGCGGCCATCTTCATTGGCGGAAGAATAATAGATGATCGGTAGTGCCGGATGAAAGAAAGGTTGGTTATCATACCCTTTGTGCTTTGTAATGTTTACTGGATTGGAGATGGAAACCTTTCCCTTTTTCTCGGAGAGATCAAAGAGATAGATTTCAGAACCCGTTTGTGCAGTAACAATCCTTGTCACCAAGGTCAAGAAAAAGAAGAAGAAAATTTTCTTCATAAAAAGGGGTGTTTGAATAAAAAGCAAAATTCAATTTAAGAATTTAAGTTGGATGCCACGCGAAAGAATGTCCTGTTGCCAGATACCTACAAAGTGGTATGGGTGACATTGAACTTATTATTGTCCGACCATAAAGACCGCATTTGAAAAAACCATTTTTCCGCTCTCCCAGAAGCTGCGAAAAAGGGGATTATCGACGATGTAGACGATGTTTCCCTGGCCTTTTTCCTCCACACCCAACGCAAGACTGTTGCTCATTTTTCTATTCACTTTCTGGCCCGCAAACCCCTGAACGGGTTTTGCATTACCCTTGATCACACCCACATTCCAGCCGTTTTCAAGGAAGCCATAGCGAAGTTCGTTGGTTTTGAGCGTGTAATACGCATCGCCTAATCCAAATGCCAGGGGATGAGATTTATCGAGTGTGACTTTATAGATGGCCCCTGAAATGGATTCTGAAAGTTGCTTGCGCTGGGCATCTTCGTAATGGGTGAGGGCATCTTTTTCTTTCAACTCTTTTTGCTTTTTCTCTGCTTCGGCCTTCTCTGCCTCGGTTGCGTATACTTTTAAGGCAAACCCTTTCTTTTCAGCAAATGAGGGAAGCCCATTGGCGATTACAATCAGCCTTCCTCCCGCCGATGCCCATGTGGTAACTTGCTCCAGCAAAGCATCATCGAAGAGCCTGTAATTACCCTCGGGCACGATGAGCACATCATACTTCCTGAGGTCGGTGTTCTTGAAATACTCTGTGCCCAATTGTGTGATGGGATAATGAAGTTGCTGTTCAAAGAAGTGCCATATTTCGCCGGCATTCAATGATGAGGTCTGATCTCCAAATATGACCGCTACCTTGGGGGCCTTCAGAAAATTTACATAGCCCGAGCCGAAGTCTTTTCCTTTCTCCACGAAGCCGGTGGTTGTTGTATAAATCTTGCGGCCCATGGTCTTTGCAAGGGTTACAACCACATTGTCAAAATCTGATATGCTTTCATTATTTCTTCTGGTTACGATCAGTGTGCCTGGCTCAAAGCTCATACCGCTGGCTGAAAATGTCAGGGCGGCGGAGCGCACTTTTAGATTTTTCTGCAGCAATGCAGCAAGAAACTCCACATCCCGAACGCTTTCGTATTTGAATATATATGCATAGGGCGCCGTGAGTGTTTTTCCGTTGTCGGGCGCTATGGGTTGATAGGCCTTGCCAGGGTTCACGCGTTCATTCAGGGCATAGCCTCTGAGGTTGTAGCTGTACATCAGGTTCCAGGCGGTGATATCATACGTAGCAGAATCGGACAGCCTGGATTGTGGCTCGAATACCGCTGTAATAAACCTTGATTTAGGCTGATACACATTGACAACAATGTCTTCAGTCGAAAGGGTGAACCCTGCCATGGTTTGGGTTTGATATTCGAATCCACGGGAAGGCTTGCCTGTAGAAGGATGGCCATACTTAATCCCATGGGTATCCATCCACCATGTGATTTGATTTAGTTTATCCGCATTATTATCGCCCTTGATTACGTATGTTTTGTAAGGCGCAGCGGGCGTGTTGATATTTTCTTTAGCATATTTTTCAAATTCGTCCACTACGCGACTGGCATTCAGTGATGTAATTTCTACTGTTGATATTCCAGCAGTATAATGATGGGTCAGCCTGTCCTTGAGCGTCAGCGGATCTCCTTCCCGTGTGGTCACACTCAGTCCGCCGAAGCCACCTCCACCTTGTTCATAGGTCATGCCAATGGCGCCGCTGTAGGTAGGGTAGGTGTCTCCATAACTGGGATAATACAAATCAAAGACCTCCTTCGTGAAATAAAGCCAGCCTTGTTCATCAAAGTACTTTGCATTGTTCTTGCCAATCATGGTCTGAAATTCCCGCTGCCAGTTGCTGATAACATCGTGATAGGGTTCGGCAGCCGGGGCAAAATAGTATGGGTTGTTGTATCCCTGTTCATGGAAGTCCACGTGGACGTGTGGAAGCCAATCATTGTAGATTTTTATCCGTGCTTTGGATTCAGTCTGTGATTCCCAGGCCCAGTCTCTGTTCAGGTCAAATAAATAGTGGTTGGCCCTTCCTCCAGGCCATGGCTCCCGGTGTTCCTTGGCATCTCCATTGGGATTCGGGGGAAAATTTCCATACTGATTATAAAAATTAGCATAGCGGTCACGACCATCCGGATTGATGCAAGGGTCAATAATAACCACCGTGTTTTTCAGGAAGTCTTTCGTCTTGGTATTGGCAGGATTCACCAGTTCAAAAAGGGTTTTCATTGAAGCCTCCATGGAATTGGCCTCATTGCCGTGGACGTTGTAGCTCAGCCACACAATGGCCGTTTTGTTGCCTGAAGGAGTTCCGTCGAGTGCTCCTGCCCGTTTCAAGTTGTCTTGACGAATCTTTTCCAGGTTGTTGAAATTTTCATTGGAAGCAATGATGGCATATAACAATGGGCGGTGTTCATAGGTCTCTCCGTATTGCATCACTTTTACGTTCGCCGTCACCTCATCGACATGCTTGAAGTAGGCAATTACTTTGTCATGACGTGTAAACCGGTCGCCAAGTTCATAGCCGAGAAATTCAGCGGGTGATTGAAGGACTCCTTGCCCACGGGCGGCAAAGCAGAAAAGCATCAATGAAAAAATGAGTTTATACATGGTATCGAGGATAAGGGGGTATGCGCTTAAGTTATGGTGGTCTTTAAGTAAGGGGCCGGCAATCTAAATGTTAAATCCCGGCAGGAATGTAATTATTATTTCAATGGCTGCACCTGCCAAAGTACAGTGGAAATTTTTCTTATGAAAGGTTAACGAATGGGGATGTAACTACAGTAATTTTTTTAGTTGAGGTGTGTGGTGGATTACATGCTCACGAAAGAAAATAAGCGCATGCCGGACATTGAGGTAGCCGGCCCTTGGATGTTTATAAATTCTACGGTTGACAAATTGATTGGGTATTTTTTCCAGAAATGCCTTAAACTCAGTCCTTACCATGTCCCATTCACGCTCGATTGTTGAAAAATCCGGGTACAGCACTGTATTCTCAACTATTCGCTGGGGGGCCTTGAATTTCAAACCGGGTAGCCGCTGAGAGATTTTTAACAACGTGATTTTAACCTCTTCCCAAAGCCCCGTGTCCTCTGCTTGTTCGACTCCCTGAATTTTTTTTTGAAGATAGCTTAATGACAATTTTTCCCCACCAATCAGGTGACTCATGATTTGTGCTACGGACCATTTGCCGGGTTCTGGCGATCGGTTGAATTGCTCTGGAGTAAGGTGACGTACCAAGTCCAATGTTTTCCGGCGCTGTACCTCAATCTCTGAGAGTATTTTCTGAAAAGAAGGATGCATAAATGAGTCTTTGCCAAAAATAGTCAATGTTGATAGCAAATGAAGCAACACGAATATCGCATTTAATATGACCCTGAGTGGGCGACATCAACTAAGCAGGCGATTTGGCCCGGCGTTTTAAAACAATTTCCTTCGAACAGGCCAGAAGGGATGCAATTTTCCTTTGGGCTATTCGAATCCTTTCTCTAACTTGTTTTCTAAACCTAACCTCAATACCATGAATACAAATTATGCAGGATTCTTTGTCCGATTTGTGGCCGTAGTAATAGATGGCATCTTAATCGGCATTGTTCAGGGATTTGTCATCATACCAATCCTTGCAGCAGTAGGCTTTGGATTTGTCAGCAAAATGGAAAACATGGACATGGCAGATCCCGAAAATACGGTTGGGATGGTAGGCGCAATCATGGCAATGGCTGGAACCTACTGGATTCTTGCCATGTGTATTCAGGTTCTGTATTTTACGCTCATGGAGTCCTCCAAAACACAGGCGACAGTCGGGAAGATGGCAATGGGCATCATTGTGACTGACACAAGTGGAGCCAAGCTTGACTTTGCAAAAGCGTTTGTTCGCAATCTATGCAGACTCCTTTCGAACCTCACTTTGCTTATAGGCTATATCATTGCGGCCTTTACCGAGAAGCACCAGGCCTTGCATGACATCATAGCCGGAACATTGGTGGTAAAGAAGCCCGCGGCAACCCCCGTTTAGGGATTCACTAAACTTAACGGAAAAATTTGATTTTACCCGCCATCAATGTAATGGTGGCGGGCAAATATCCAACCATCTCGCCTTCGGCCTCCAACAAACACGGTGCCATTGAACTCAAGTCCGCTTGTCGGGTTGTGCTATATCGAATTTTGGGATCGTTGATCTTGCTCTTACCCTTGATGCCGACGAGGTGAACCAGGAATCTCAACAATGAGAGATCTCCTGCGATGAAGGTATTGAGAATCCCGTCATCTATTGTCGCATCAGGCGCGATGAATAAGGCATTTCCAAAGGACTGACCATTGGCGATTGCAAGAACCCGTGCCCAGCCTTTCCATTCCCAGCCAGAGGTCTTGCAGTGTATCTCTTGCGGCCTATGCGTAAAGAATGTTGAAACAATGCTGGTGAGATAAGTTATCTGTGGCCCCCAGGCACGATTGCTCTTCATCAGTCGCTTGACTACTTCCGGTCCCATTCCGATGCTGCAGGCATTAATGAAATAGCGCGTCGTTGGTTGGCCGAATTCATTATGACAAGCAATCATGCCGATATCCGTGGGTCTGGGCTTATCTGCTTTCAATAACTGAACAATTTGTTCTGCATGGAGCTGGACCGAGCACATCCTTGCGAAGTCATTGCCCGTACCCAATGGTAAGACACCGACGGCTGGCAATTCTTCTTTTAAACTTTTTAGAATTCCGTTAATGACCTGGTTAAGTGTGCCATCTCCGCCAGCGGAAAGGACAATGTCGAAGTACTCCGATACCGCACGGGCAGCCAGTGTTTCAGCGTCCCCTGAGCATTGTGTTTCCCAGACACTAATATCAAAATGCGTGGCAAGTACCGGATGGATTTCCTTATAGAATTTGTTTTTTTTCCTTGAGACGCCATTAAGAATGATGGCGATTTTCATTCTTGATCCAGCGTACGGTCTGTCGAAAATAACAAGGTCATGGATGCAATGATTACTTGCAATTCTTTTTTATGGCAGCTTTTGCTTCGGTAGCACCGAGTTCGTCTGCCCTCTTCAAATCGAGGCAACCATCATAATTGTTGTTCATCAAAAATTTCACCAACCCACGTTGCAGATATGTCTCCGGGTCATTTGAGTACAAGTCAATGGAAGCTGAATAATCTTCCACCGCTCCGGCATAATCTTCTTTTTCGGTCTTACTGAGCGCGCGGTTATCATAGTAGGTAGGATTGGTATTGTCCAACTCAATCGCTTTGCTGAAGTCGGCGATGGCACCGTCGTAGTCTTGCAGGGTGTGTTTGAGCACGCCGCGCAGGTTGTAGGTCTCTGTGTCGTCCCCGTTGATTTCGATGGATTTGGAGTAGTCTTCCAAAGCTCCCTTAAAATCTTCTTTGGCACTCTTTGCCAGCGCGCGATTTTCAAACTTCAATGGGTCCTTGGCATCCAGTTTAATCGCTTGGTCATAATCGGCAATGGCCTTTTCAAAATTTCCGGTCTGATAGAAAGCCACACCACGATAATTATAAAGGCTTGGATCATTCTTATCGAGGTCAAGTGCTTTGGTGTAATCATCAATCGCGCTAACATATTCACCCAATTCAGCCTTTACCACGCCGCGGTTAAAATACTTATCCGCATCGACAGGACCCAGTTCAAGTGCTTTTGAAAAATCGAAGTAAGCGCCTTGAAGGTCTTCCAGGTTATACTTGGCGAATCCGCGGTTGGTGTAAGCGTCAGTCAATTTTGGATTGAATCGAATGGATTTATCAAGGTCAGTAAGCGCATTTTCATCATCCCCGAGATTTGTTTTTGCTGCGCCCCGGTGGTTGAGGGCTTCAGCAAAAGTGGAGTCAATTTCAAGGGCCACAGTAAAATCACTGATGGCACCATAGAGGTCGTCGAGGGCCATGCGCGACTGTCCACGCAGATCGAACGCAGTCTTATTTTTTGGATTTGCCTCCAGGTATTTTGTGACATCTGTCTTGGCGCCTGTAAAATCTTTGGCAGTGATTTTTTTCTTCGCGCTTTCGAGGAGTGCATCAGGTGCTTGAGCAATGGAGGTCCCCAGGATCCATGTCAGGAGAATGGTAAGCAGAGTTCTCATGTGGTATTAATAGCGCGAGCAAGTTAGAAAAGAATTTGCTTGCATGCAGCCTTCAGGCGAGGCCATCGGTGAGCGGTGGCAGGAGTAGCCCCCTCTTCCGCCCGAATCTCTAACAGCTTGAACTTACCAGTGGTATCTTCTCATCCTGATGGGCCTTGCGTATCGAACATGATAAGGATGTCTCCACCCCCTGTGAATCCGGACATGAAACCCTGGCCTGACGATGAGGGGCACCACAACGGGAGGTGATATCGACCCGACTGTGGTTTGGGCGTCGGAAGCGCGGGCCATGAGCACGATCAATACAATCATTACAAACATCGAAAAGGTGATAAGCTTTTTCATGCAATTGCTAATTTTAGTTCAATCCTGTTGATTTGACACCCCTTCACACAATTGGTTTAACCTACTTCCAGGATTCTTTTCAGGCCGCTTGAATAATATTCAGGAACAACCTTACGGGGATTTGCGTTTCTTTCGACTATAATCTTCCGTTGCCATGAGAAAACTGCTGTTGTTTCTGTTTCTGATCTACTCCGCCTACGCAATCGCACAAGAGAAGCCATTGGACATGAAAATGGATTTTGAGGATTATGATCCTCCTTCCACCCTCGTTGTGGAGGGGCATCGGTTGTCCAGATCGAAATTCCCATTTATTGATATCCACAATCATCAAGGGAGTATGAACACATCGGACTTCAAGGGTTTGATTGGCAAGATGGATAGCCTGAACATGGCAGTGATGATCAACCTCAGTGGTCGCGGCTTCCGAAGCAGCGGAGATCACCTGGAGAAGTCGATTGAGAATATCAAGAACCGTTACCCAAACAGGTTCATTCTCTTTACCAATGTTGATTTTGCGGATATCGATAACCCTGAATGGAGCGCCCGCACCCTCAAGCAATTGGAAGAAGATGTAAAACGGGGAGCGAAAGGTTTGAAGATTTACAAGAGCCTCGGGATGTTTAACAAAGGCAAGAATGGAAAACGCATCTCCATTGATGATCCACGCATTGACCCGGTCTGGGCCAAATGCGGTGAGTTGGGCATCCCCGTATTGATTCATGCGGCTGACCCGAAACAATTCTGGCAACCCATTGATAAAAACAATGAACGCTGGTTGGAATTAAAGCTTCATCCAGGCCGTCGACATGATACAGATACCGTGAAGTGGGAAACAATCATTGCAGAGCAGCACAACATTTTCCGCAAACATCCCAAGACGAAATTTATCAACGCTCACCTTGGATGGTATGGCAGTGATCTGAAAAAGCTCGGTGGGTTGATGGATCAATTTCCAAATATGTATACTGAGATCGGAGCTGTCATTGCGGAATTGGGCCGCCAGCCGCGTGCCGCGAAGGCATTCATGACCAAATACCAGGACAGGGTTTTATTCGGAAAGGACAGTTGGGTGCCGGAAGAATATGAAACTTACTTTCGTGTGCTGGAAACAGAGGATGAATACTTTCCCTATCACAAGAGGTACCATGCCTTCTGGAGAATGTATGGAATTGGACTGCCGGATGACATTTTGAAAAAGGTCTACTACAAGAATGCGATGAAACTCATTCCGGGGCTTGATGAGAAGTTGTTCAAGTAAAGCAAGTTTTCGAAGACATACCCGGAACCCATTGCCTAATGCGCGGTACGATCAACAATCCAACCCGTGAGGCTTAAACGTTCTCTGGTGGCGGGCAAGACTTCGTGCTCAATCTGGTCGCTGCGAAAGCAAACCAGGCGACCAGCCATTGGAAGCACATCGATTGACCCTTCTGGCAGATGCATGCGGAGTTGCCCACCCTCCTCAGCTTTCCAGTCGTCATTCAGGTAGCAGATGATTGACAATTTCCTGTGGTTATCAGATTTGAATTGGTCGAGGTGACGTTTATAGAAGGTACCAATCGGGTACGAAGTCATGTGCACTTCGGCCTCTTTGAGGCTTTGGAACAATTGTTGATTGACAAAACGGATAACCCCGTCAATGCGATTGAAATATAAGCGGATACTGGCCGGCGCGGAGGAGGGGTCAATCCATTGGATGGTGTCGCCCCGGATGCTTTCAATAACCTGTTTGTCCTGTTGCTTGCCGATACCTGCTTTTTTAAAATGTAACTTGCCGTGTTTGAATTCGTCTGTATCCAGGATGTCCTCAACTTCGCGGGTGTTCAGAAAGCCGTCTACGATGACAAAGCCTTTCTCGGCCAATCCGTCGGTGATTTGACTGAGTTGAGTTTCAAAGCCAGGTTGCATGTGGTACAAAAGTAGAATATTGTGAGTCGATTGATTAAAAAACCATGAGTAACAAATTTCTTATTGGAATGATTTTTCTAGCACTGGTCGCGGATTCATGCGTGCCCAGGGAGCAAGTTGTTTTGCGATCAGTTGACATCAGGGAGGTACTGCCAGGAAAAGATGGCAACCCGTTGCTGAAGGCTGATGCGATATTCTACAACCCCAATTCTTCCCGGATGCGTCTGAAGAGAATTGACATCGATGTTTTGGTGGATGGTAAAAAAGCCGCGCGGGTTGATCAGCACCTGAGCGCCTTAATCAAACCAAAGTCAGAATTTACCGTACCCCTGGAGGTACAACTCAATCTCAAGGACGTTGGTCTTTTGGACACCATCTTGAGCTTGTTTGGGGGCAAGCAATATGATATTCAGTTTGTTGGCAGCATGAAGGTCGTTGTCAACGGATTCCCGGTGAGGTTCCCCCTGAGCTATAAGGAGCAAGTCAAATTATAGTTCAATCTCGGGTTCCGGGGTAACGGTCTTTCGCTTTTTCAATTGGAAATTCTGCCCCAGATACACTTTTCGAACCATCGGATCGTTGGCAAGCTCTTCGGCTGATCCTTGTTTGAACAGCTTGCCCTCCACCATAAGATAGGCACGATCAGTAATGGTAAGTGTCTCATCCACGTTGTGGTCAGTGATGAGAATGCCGATGTTTTTCTTTTTCAATCTTGAAAC
>JAYVEZ010000168.1:0-12716 GCA_043773645.1 Cytophagales bacterium | reverse complement strand
TATCCCTCCACCCTGCGCGCCTTCACCTGGACGAATTCATTGTTCCTCTACGCCATCGCCCTGGTTCCCCTCCTTCTTATGATCCGATGGCTGTTGCGTTATTTCTTCAACCAGAAGTTGCCGGTGGCCTTCACGAAAGCTGACTTGAAGACCTCACACGGCACCTGGCTGCGGCTCGTACCTGAAATTCTCCTGGGATTGATTGTGATATTGATGCTCATCGCACTGGCCCGGCCACAAAAGACCAACGAAAAAGTTGAACAGTGGACAGAAGGCATTGATATCATGCTGGCAATCGACATTTCACAGTCCATGCAGATCGAAGACTTTACCCCCAACCGTCTGGAAGCCGCCAAGAATGTTGCCCGCGATTTTATCAAAGGAAGGATGCAGGATCGCATAGGCATTGTAGTTTTTTCCGGTGATGCTTTTTCGCTCACACCCCTCACCACCGACTATTCACTCCTCAATGCCTATCTCAACGAATTGAATTTCGATATGATCGAAAGCCGTGGCACCGCCATCGGCAGCGCGCTGGCAGTGGTGACCAACCGGATGCGGGAGTCAAACTCCAAATCGAAAGTATGCATCCTGTTGAGTGATGGGGATAATACCGCGGGCAACATTGATCCCATTACATCGGCCGAGTTGGCCGCGGCCTACAACATCAAGATGTACACCATCGTTGTAGGGAAAGAGGGCATGGTCCCTTTTGGAAAGGATTTCTTTGGACGACCCAACATGGTCGAAAATACGGTGGATGAATCCACGATGCGCAAGATCGCAGAGATCGGTGCAGGAGAATTCTTCAGGGTAACCGACAACCAGGCGCTGCTTCAGGTGTTCAAGAAGATCGATCAGTATGAAAAGGCTGAAATCAAAGAAACCCGATTCAAAGACACCACTGATTTCTATTTTGTGTATCTGCGCTGGGCCATTGCTTTATTTCTGGTTTGGCTTCTGCTGAAGTCAACCTTTCTGAGCAACGTCCTGCAGGACTAGCCAAACGAAATGGTTTTGGCAAGGAATATCAGTCTTCCACCAAAAAAAATCATCACAATACCAAGAATGATGTTCATGATCATCAGGGAACGGTGCGTGAGCAGGGGCCTCAGTTTACCCGCCAAATAAGCCTTCAGGATGTCCGTGGCCAGGATGGTGCCAAGCATCGATGCAAAAAAAAGGCTAAAGTCACCAGCACTGGAGTAGCCAAAATTAATGGTGGCCAGGCTCGCCGTTCCTATCCAAAAGAAAAGAACCATGGGCGTCATTCCATTGATCAGGAAGCCCTTGAGCATGTAACGGTAGAATTTTTTTTCCTTGACTGGCCCGGAAACACTTTCCGGACTTTTCCGGCTTTTTATGAGTAAGTGGTATAACCCGAAACCGACTAAAATGGCACCGCCTCCATAGGCCATGTACATTTTCATGTTGGAGTCTGCCATGATCTGGGCAAGTCCAAAATAGCAAATGACCACGTACAGAATATCGCTCAGCGAAATGCCAAAAGCGACCAACACACCATTCCAAAAACCACGTTCAATGCTTGTCTGAATAATGGTGAAGAAAACCGGCCCCACCAGGAAGGTGAGGACAATGCCCAATTGCAGTCCCTTGAGAACGATCTCGTTCATCGCTTTAAGAAGGACTGCCATTCCTCCAATTGTGCTGTCTTTAGTACCCGTGGAAATTTATTCTGCCCACCGACCTTTCCTTTGGACTCCATCCAGTCATAGAATGTTTTGACAGGCACCACATCCACGGTTACATCCTTGAGTGCTGCGCTGCGCTCTACAGCATAGTCGTCATTCAGTTGCTTCAAAAAATAGTCGAGACGATCCCTCAGAAGCTTTACATCCACCCTATTGTCCGTACCCACAAACCACTGATGGGCAAACAAGGACCCATGCGGAATGCCTGCTACGGCAAACTCCTTGATATCGATATTCATTTCATTGGATACGAGTTCAATGGCTTTGTTCATGTTGTCAACCGACAAATGCTCGCCGCAAAGACTTAAAAAGTGCTTCGTTCGACCCGTGATGACAATTTCACATTCCTCCAGAGAGGTAAACTTGATCACATCGCCAATCAGGTAACGCCAGGCTCCGGCGCAGGTGGACAACAACAATGCGTACTCCTTGCCTTCTTCAACATCGTCAATCAGGTGCGTCTTTGCATCAGGCTTTAGCTCTCCGGTGTGTTCGAAATTATCATCGTTGAATGGCACAAACTCGTAGAAGATTCCATTGTTCAGTACCAGCTTCATCGAGCGATGTTTGGGCTCCGTCTGGTATGCAATAAATCCCTCGGACGCCAGATAGGTCTCAATGTAGTTGATCGGATGCGCCAGGAGTTTTTCAAACCCCTTCCTGTATGGGTCGAATGAAACTCCCCCATGAACATAAACCTGAAGGTTGGGCCAAATCTCATGGATATTCTTGACTTTATGATAGGCAATCACACGCTCCAGGAGTATTTGAATCCAGGCCGGCACACCCACAATAATGCCAATATCCCAATCCTCTGCCTTTCGGGTGATCTCCTCCAGTTTGGCATCCCACTTACGGGTTTTTGCTATTTTCTTTCCAGGCTTATAGAAGTGTTGAAACCAAAAGGGCAATCGCGCCGCCTGAATGCCACTCAGGTCGCCTTCAAAATAACTGCCCTTCTTGTTTAGGTGTGTGCTCCCGCCAATCATCAGAATTCCGGCTTCAAAAAATTTGGTGGGCAAATCATATTTCGACAAAGACAATATCTGGCGGATGCTTGTTTTCTGAATCGCCTTGGTCATGTCTTTCGTTACCGGGATGTACTTTGAAGCAGCGTCGGACGTACCTGAACTCAATGCAAAATATTTTACCCGACCCGGCCAGCAAATGTTTTTGGCTCCCTTAAGCGCCAGTTGCCACCAGTCTTTATACATTTTGTTATAATCATGAAGTGGAATAACCCTGAATTGCTTATAAAACTCCTTGGGACCCCGGCGAAAGGATTTCAGGATTTGAGGAAAATTATAGTATTTACCAAATTCCGTATGGCTCGCTGTGATCAGCAGTTCCTTTAAAACGTTCTTCTGAAGCTCAAATGGCGTTGAATATTCCTGTTCGAGATTTTCACGAAGTTTTATCCCTCTTTTCAGCAACGTACCGAGGATAGCCATATTTTTGTCTGGGGATGGTGTAAAGGGTTAAAGATAGAATGGGAATCAAAAATAACATAGAGAAATTCAGGGAGGCACTAAAACCATATGACGCAAAATTAATTGCGGTCAGCAAGACCCATCCAACGGAAAAAATCAGGGAGGCCTATGAAGGCGGACAGCGGATTTTCGGTGAAAACAAGGTTCAGGAGATGACCGAAAAGCACCCACAACTTCCTGGCGATCTGGAATGGCACCTGATCGGTCACTTGCAGCGAAACAAAGTCAAATACATTGCACCATTTGTCTCCCTGATTCATTCCGTGGATTCCTTGAAATTACTGGATGAAATCAACAAGCAAGGCGTGCGGGTCAACAAGGTCATCCCCTGTTTATTGCAGGTTTATATTGCGGGGGAGGAAACCAAGTTTGGTTTGGACTTCCAGGAACTCTACCAACTCATCCAGGCACCGGAACTAAAGGCATTTGAGGCCGTCTCCATCGAGGGCCTGATGGGCATTGCCACCCTCACGGAAGATGCTGAGCAAATCAGGAAAGAATTCCGGTCGATGAAACAAGTCTTCGATGAACTGAAGCAATTGTCCCTCGCACCCAATATACAGATGAAAGAACTTTCCATGGGCATGAGTTCGGATTACAAAATTGCCCTTGACGAAGGAAGCACCATGGTGAGGATCGGCACAGCCATCTTTGGAGAAAGGACTTATGCGCAATGATCGGCCATCCCTGAAATAAAGTTATTAACAAAAAGAAAATGAACCAGCGAATCATTCTCATTGCCGCTACTTTCTTTGGAGCCCTCGCCGTAGGGTTGGGAGCCTTTGGTGCCCACGCAATGAAACCGATGCTGGAAACTTATGGAAGATTGGATACCTATGAGTTGGCCGTGCGTTATCAGTTTTACCATGTCATGGCCTTACTCGCAACGGGCATCCTCGCAGAAAAATTCCCCGCATTGAAAACTGCCAGTGTCCTTTTCATCGTTGGGATCCTCGTGTTCAGCGGAAGCTTGTATACACTGGCACTTACCAATCAAACGGGGTGGGGTGCTGTCACTCCCTTTGGAGGCGTAGCCCTCATAGCGGGCTGGTTGAACTTTCTTTGGGTATTTTATAAGACCCGTTAAACTAATTCGGCACCTTCTTTTCCACCACATTGGCGGTGAAGGATATCTGCCCCCCCTCTGGATTTACAGCATTGGACACTACGGTTACCACCTTATTTTGTTTGCCAAATTTTCCGAGGCTATTGAATGCCACCGTTATTTCTCCGGATTGACCGGGCGAAATAGGATCACGCGCCCAGCCCTTTGGGGTGGTGCAACCACACGTCACCTGCACATTGGTGATGATGAGTGGCTCATTCCCTGTGTTCTTGAATTTATAAGTATGCTCTATTTTGTTGCCCTGGATCAGATCGCCAAAATCATGGGTGGATTTCTCCCATGCAATCACAGGTCCTTTCGCCTGACCGAATGAGAGGATGGAACCGCTCATCGCCATCAGAACAAAAAATAACTTATTCATAGTCCGTGATTTTTTACAAATTTAGACATTCAGGATCACAACGCATCAAAGCGCATCCGGTGAACAAGTCAGTAGAGAAAATATATGGGAACCGGGTGCGAACCCGGGTATGCGGCCTGTGCTGGGAGGGCAGTAACCTCCTCATGGTGAACCATCGGGGTCTGTATGGGCACGATTTCTGGGCCCCGCCGGGCGGAGGAATCGCATTTGGCGAAGCGGCAGACTTTAGTCTTGCTCGGGAATTCAAAGAAGAAACCGGCCTGGATGTTTTCGTGGGTGAATTTCAATTTGCCTGCGAATACGTGAACTTGCCCCTGCATGCGATAGAGCTGTTTTTCAGGGTAAAGGTTGAAGGGGGAATATTGGAGACGGGCACTGACCCCGAGATGCCTGGAAAAGACCAGATTATCAAAGAAGTAAAATATCTTTCCGAACGGGAGATTGGTGACCTCCCCGAAATCCACAAACACGGACTCTTCAGATTGGCCAAAAACCGAGAAAAAATCCTGAACCTGGCGGGTTATTTGAAAATTTAGATTGAAATACCAGAATTGCCTTAAAAAACTGAAAATTGAGCTTAAAAATCTCAAAAAACGAACTTATTATTGCAAGCTAAACCTGAACCACAATGAACCTGACGAAAATCCTCACGATAGTTTTATTTGGCATAAGCCTTATCCTGGGATATTACCTGTATAGCGGAGTCCAGAAAGTTATCGATGACCGTGCCATTATTGAGTCTACAGAAACAGCTGTCATTGATAGATTGAGGCTCATCCGTGAAGCCGAAGCGGTATTTCAAGAACAATTCGGAAAGTACACCGGAAGCTGGGATACTTTGGCCCATTTTATAGAGACAGGACGGGTGCCTATTCTTCAAAGAAGGGAAGAAATTAAACAAAAGGCCTACGGTGGTGAAGAGGTCATCATCCATGTCGATACACTTGGTTTTGTATCCGCCAGAGAAAGTATTTTCAAGAAGCACTACTCCATGAACGCTACCGAAAACGGAATCTTTGAAGGTTATAAAGTGCAGGTTGGCGACGAAGTGATCAAGAACCAAAAGGCGTACACAATTAAAGTTGGCGAGCGCAACAATGAGCCTCCCTTCCAGGAAAAAGGAAAAATTGACAGCCTTGCCGTTGTGAAAGCCGGTGAATCGGTTATCAAAGGCAAAGTCCTCATCTACTATTCTGACTTCGTATTTAACAAGAACATTGACTTGACCAAACTCGGTGAAGTTCCAGGACATCCCGGACTTTTATTTGATATTTTCGTAAAGAAAATTGACAGGAATGGTGTGATGGTGGATGTAATTGAAGTAAAGGATCCTAAGCCGATCAATCCACTTCGGAGAGAAAGCAACGACCAAAAGACCCGCAAGCCTTTGCGCTTTGGTTCACGTACAGATGTGGCAACGGCCGGAAATTGGGAATAAACAAATATTTTGTCATCCATTGCCACGCGACATAAGCTGATCAAGAAGATCAAGGACGAGAAGTTTGATGAGGAAAAACTTCAAGGTTATACACTGCTGACCCAAATCGGCGCAAAAGACTTTCAGGCGGCGGTCATCGACAGTGATGACAACCGCCTGATCTTTTTTGAGGATTACGTATTCAATGAAGTCAACTCGCAGGCCGAACTTCAAGCAGCCATTCAGATCCTCTTTGATTCACACGAATACCTTTCGGCCGGCTTCTGGAAAGAGGTCAGGATTTCCGTTAAAAACTACAAATTCATCCAAGTACCTTCTTCCTTGTTCATAGAGTCGGCGGCTGAGGAATATTTGAGATTCAATGCTGTCCTTGACCCTGAAACCGAAGTGCTGCAGGTTTGCCACAACCACAAAACAGAGGCAGTGACGATTTTTGCACTTCAAAAGGATATGCAATTGTGGCTCAAGCAAGTGTATGCCCATACAACCGTTCACTTCTTCCACCAGTCTGCAGCCTTGATTGAGGGGGTATTGAGTGTTGCCAAAGCTGGAGAGAACCAACCCCTGTACGTCTATGTGGATCGATTTAAACTGCATGTACTCTTCGCAAAGGATGGTAAATTGATTTATTATAATCAATTTCAGATTAAGCAATTCGCTGACTACGTAAAATATATTATGCTGGTCATGAAAGCGATGGGAATGAACCAGGATACCAGCCAGGTGGTATTGTGGGGATACATAGGGAAAAATTCGCCCCACTACCAGGAGTTCATCAAGTATGTCAGAAATGTCTCTTTTGGTGATCGGCCTTCTCACTTGAAGTTCGGTTACCTGTTTGATGAAATTCAGGAGCATCATTATTTTGATCTGTATTCCCTTCACTTATTGACGGCATGAAGCGCATAGCACTCTTTCCGGGGTCATTTGACCCCTTTACCAAAGGGCATGAAGACATCGTCTTGCGCGGGTTGGTCCTTTTTGATGAGATCATCATCGCCATAGGGTACAACAGCCAAAAGGACCATCGTTATTTCAAGATTGATTTCATGATTGAAAAAATCCAGGAGACTTTTTCCAGGCATCCACAGATCAGCGTCATCACCTATTCTGAACTGACGGCAGAGCTGGCCCGCAAACACAACGCGAATTATTTATTGAGGGGCCTGCGCAACACCACTGATTTTGAATATGAAAACAGCATCGCCCAGGTCAATCGTTACCTCAACAACGAATTGGAATCTGTTTTCCTGATTACCTCCCCCCCCTTTGCCGCCATCAGTTCATCCATCATCCGGGAAGTGCACCGCTACGGTGGTGATGTGTCGCCCCTGCTGCCGTACAAACTTTAGCGGCCGGAATCTGCTTTTTCTGTAATCCGGTAATACTCTTCGAAAACAAAGCGTATTGAATTGTAGGAATTTTCCAGGGCATGGTAGACTTCTTTCTCCGTCATCCACCGCACGTCTTCTATATCTTCCTCCAGCCGTGGCTTAATTTTTGAGTCATCAATAAGCTCCATGACATACCAGCGTGTCTTTTTAAGCATGCTGTTCCGGTTCATGGTATAAGTATGCCAGGTGGTACAAATCTTCTTACCCACCTTGACAGTCACATTGCATTCTTCCTGGATTTCACGCTCCGCCGTCTGCTTATATTTTTCGCCGCTCTCCTTTTTACCCTTGGGCAAATCCCACTTCTTCATACGATAAATCATCAGGAACCGGTCCTTTTTTTTAATCAGACCACCCGCCGCCTTGACAACCTTGTACTTCTTCATCAGAAACACCTTCACCGCCTCATAGTCATCGACGGTAACATCGAGGGAGAGCAGGTTGGTGGGCACTTTTGAATTGAGTAGGTCCAGTATTGAATTGAGATCGTAGACGCTCGCCTGCTTTATCCAGACATGGTTGATCAATTTAACCTTCGTAATGGGCTCCTTGGGGGCATCAATCTCATAATTAAAATTGCCTTGCTCCGGTTCGGTGCCCGGCTCCCAGATATGGACAGGGATATCGTTAATAAATAGGTTCATGCATGCTTAGCACTGCAAAAACACGAATATTTTTCAATCCGGCAACCAGATTGCGTCACTTTTTGAAATCATGCCAATTTACCCATCGGTGTACCTGAATTTTATTTCCTCCAGCACGACTTTCAGCAGCCGTTGACAGTCAATATGTTTGGTCTGAAGGCATTTCCTGATAAATTGCCATTCCTATGGCTATCAAAATCAATGAATCTACGGCAGGTCCGGTTGCTTCCAAATTAATGGAAATAGGGGCCATCAAATTAAGCCATGAAATACCTTTTACCTGGAGCAGCGGATGGAAATCACCTATCTATTGCGACAACCGACTGAGTTTGTCATACCCGGAAGCACGAACTTATATTAAGATGGCACTGGCAAATGTCATTCGGGAAAGATTTGCGGGTGCAGACCTGGTGGCGGGTGTGGCTACGGCCGGTATTCCACAAGGCGCCTTGGTGGCTGACGAATTGAAATTGCCCTTCGCCTATGTGCGACCCAAGCCTAAAGACCACGGCATGGAAAACCTGATTGAGGGGAGAATTGAAAAGGGTCAATCCGTCGTTTTGGTTGAAGACCTCATTTCCACCGGCGGGAGTTCCTTAAAGGCTGCCACCGCACTGCGGGAAGCCGGCGCCAAGGTAGCGGGTATGGTGGCTATCTTCACCTATGGATTCGATGTGGCGGAAAAAAACTTTGAGAAAGAAAATGTGGAACTTGTGTGCCTGAGTGATTTCAATCATCTTTTGCAGGAGGCCCTGAACAACAAATTCATCAACAAGGATCAGCTGCAGTATATAAAAGCCTGGCGATCGAACCCAGCAGAATGGAAATAAGAAATTCAACGATGGAGAAGAAGAACAAAATACTGGTACTCACCGGCGGCGGTGACTGCCCTGGACTCAACGCTGTGATACGGGGTATCGCAAAACGGGCAAGAAAAGAAAAAGATTGGGAAGTGTATGGAAGCATTGAAGCCTTTGGTGGCGTCTTCAGTGAACCCACTGAAATCATTAAGCTTACCCGTCGGGTAACCGCTGGGATACACGTGCGCGGGGGCACCATCCTCAAGACCACCAACAAGGGCAACCCGATGAAATTTCCCATGCCGCAACCTGACGGCACTTTCAAGATTATCGATCGGACGCAGGAATTGGTAACCAAAATTAAAAAGCTTGGCTTTGACTGTGTTATCAACATAGGCGGCGATGGTTCGCAACGGATTTCACAGGCCCTTCATGAAAAGGGATTGAACATCATCGGTGTGCCAAAGACGATTGACAATGATTTATCAGCGACCGACCTGACCTTTGGTTTTCAGACTGCAGTGCAAATTGCTACCGACAGCTTTGATAAACTTGTCACGACGGCCGAAAGTCACCACCGTGTTATGATCATGGAGGTGATGGGCAGGGATGCCGGCTGGATTGCCCTGCACACGGCCATTGCCGGAGGCGCGGAAGTATGCCTCATCCCTGAAATACCCTACGACGTCAACAAGATCGTCAAGCGCATTAACCTGCGGTACAAAAGTGGTCGGGGTTTTGTGAACATTGTGGTTTCAGAAGGCGCTAAGCCAAAAGATGGAAGTGTGACCTCCTCGGCAGGAGAAAAAGGTTCAGAACATGTCAGGTTGGGCGGTGTCGCCTATCAATTGTCAAGGCAACTTAAAGAAGCCGGATGCCAGGCTGAAATCAGAGAAACTGTATTGGGACACGTTCAGCGTGGAGGCAGTCCGCTGGCCTTCGACCGCATATTGGCATCTCTTTTTGGCGTGCACGCGTTTGAATTGGCCCTCGAGAAAAAATTTGGGCGCATGGTATCTTATAAAAATAATACCATTACTTCCGTGACCCTCAAAGAAGCCACCCAAGAACCTAGCTTTGTGAACAAGAATTCCTACATCGTGAAGGCTGCCAAAGGTTTGGGCATCGCTTTCGGTGATTGAACAAAATACTGACTTATTAAATTATCTTATATGAAAACACTCAAGGACCTCAACTTTAGCGGCAAGCGTGCCCTTATCCGGGTTGACTTCAACGTTCCGCTTGATAAAACCTTTCATGTTACCGACGACAATCGCATCCGCGCTACCATTCCCACCATCCTTTCGATTCTGAAGATGGGAGGCAGTTGTGTTTTGATGTCGCACCTGGGCCGTCCAAAAGGCGGGCCTGAAGAAAAATATTCTCTTAAACATACCCTTCCTACCCTGGAAAAACTCCTCGGACAGCAGGTTCTATTTGCAAATGATTGTATCGGGGAAGAGGCAAAAGCCAAAGCTGCCAGTTTGAAACCCGGCGAAGTGTTGGTCCTCGAAAATCTTCGCTTCTATAAAGAAGAGGAAAAAGGGGACGTGGCTTTCGCCGAAAAACTCTCCAAGCTGGGGGATGTATATGTCAATGACGCATTTGGCACCGCACACCGCGCCCATGCATCCACTACAATTGTTGCTCAATTCTTCAAAGATAAATGTGCCGGCCTTGTGATGGCGGCCGAACTCGACAATGCGAAGAAGGTAATGGAAAATGCCGCCAGGCCATTTACCGCAATCATGGGGGGAGCAAAAATATCCGACAAGATTCTCATCATCGAACAATTGCTGGACAAAGTCAACCACCTGATCATTGGCGGGGGCATGTCATACACATTCTTTAAAGCCCTTGGAGGGAACATTGGGAAATCTTTGGTGGAAGAGGACAAGCTGGCATTGGCCAAAGAATTAATCCAGAAGGCAAAGGCCAAAGGTGTTGAACTCCATTTGCCCATCGACTCCGTGGCGGGAGACAAGTTTGATGCTGATGCCAATACGCAGGTGGTAAACAATACCTCCATCCCTGATGGCTGGATGGGACTTGACATCGGGCCTCAGGCGCAGGCGGTATTTTCAAAGATCATTGAAGAATCAAAGACCATTTTGTGGAATGGTCCGATGGGAGTCTTTGAAATGAAAAAATTCGAAGCTGGAACAAAATCTGTAGCAGAGGCCGTCGTGCGAGCCACGGAAAAAGGTGCATTCTCCCTTATTGGAGGTGGTGACTCAGCTGCAGCCGTGGCGCAATTTGGGTTTAGCGAAAAGGTGAGTTACGTCTCTACTGGCGGTGGTGCGCTGCTCGAGTACTTTGAAGGAAAAGTGCTACCCGGTGTGAAAGCATTGGATTAATCACGGCGCAACACGTCCAACTTGAAAGAATTATTCCTTGCATCAATCAATGGATAAGACTCCATGGTTTAGCCACTGGCGTATCTGGCTCATCGGCTTGATTGTTTTGGTGGCTTCACTCCTACTCCTTCAGTATTTTCAACCAGCCCCTTTCGGAAAGAATCCCGGAAATGCCGGAGAAGCCAAAGCAAAGGTTTGGGAGGCTCCCGACACCGCTTCAATTCCAAAGAACGCAGAAGGCTTGGTCATCAGGTATGGGCGCGATCTGATTGTAAGAACATCCTATTACCTGGGACCCCACGGGAAAGTGATGAACGTCAGCAACGGTATGAATTGCCAGAATTGTCATCTTGAAGCCGGCACCAAAGTGTTTGGCAACAATTATGCCTCCGTCGCCTCCACCTACCCCTTGTTTCGACCACGCTCTGGAAGACTGGAAAGCATTGAAAAACGTATCAATGATTGTCTGGAGCGAAGCCTGAACGGCAGTCCACTCGACTCCCTTTCGCAGGAGATGCGTGCGATGGTGGCATACATCCAATGGCTTGGCCAGGATGTTCCCAAAGGTCAAAAAGCAGCCGGCTCAGGATTGATTGAACTCGCCTGGCTGGCGCGTGCAGCCAGTCCCACGATTGGGAAAAAAATCTACTTGCAGAAGTGTCAGATTTGCCATGGCAATAAGGGAGAAGGTTTGAAGATTTCCAAAGAGGGGCCTTACATCTATCCACCCATGTGGGGTGAAAATAGTTTTAATACGGCGGCAGGTTTGTACCGCATCTCCAACTTTGCGCGGTATGTGCGGGCCAACATGCCGAATGGTGCCACGTTCGAAAAGCCAATCCTGTCAGAAGAGGAGGCATGGGACATAGCAGCCTATGTGGTGAGTATGCCACGACCACAGCGAGTCTATGCGCGCGATTGGCCAAATATTTTCCTAAAACCCGTGGACCATCCCTTTGCTCCGTATGCCGATAATTTCTCGGAACAACAACATAAGTACGGGCCTTTTACAACAATCTTGGAAGCATCCAGAAAGTGAATTAATAATATTAAAAACATCCCTTATGAAATACCATTTCATTTATCTCTTTTGCTTTTTATCAGTGACCGTCTGTGCACAACGTCCTGGCGACGTGGTTGATAACAAAGTCCACAAGATTGTGATGCAGTTCTCTGTGGGCGACTCCCTCGAGCAGGTGTCAATCATCGGACAAGTTGGAAATATTCGTTCCGCATGGCCCAATGCCCTGATTGAAGTAGTGTGCCACAGTTCCGGATTGGATCTTCTCACAACCTCAAAATCAAAAGTCACCAAGTCAATCGGGGATCTCACCTCACAGGGAGTGGTGTTCGCGGCATGCAACAACACCATGCGTCGGCGGAATCTCAAGAAG
>JAYVEZ010000167.1:0-20438 GCA_043773645.1 Cytophagales bacterium | reverse complement strand
ACGGTTCCCCCGAGCGATAACTCCACTCCACGGTTGATGGAGTTGGCAGCATTGGCGGAAACAGAATTGGTGAGAAAGGGCGGCTGGGGCAGGTCATACTGGAACAACATGTCGCTGGTCCGATCGTGGAACACATCTATTGTTCCATTGATCTTGTCGTCAAAGAGAGAGAAATCCATTCCCACGTTAAACGATTGTCTTACTTCCCATTTTAGATCGGGGTTATTTTCCTGGACAACTCCATAGCTCCGATTGAATTGTCCATTGTATAAATATGCGCCACCTGGACCATACAACTGTTGATACGCGTAGGGTGGCAGATTTTCCTGATTGCCAGTGAGCCCATAACTTACCCTTAGCTTCAGGTTCAACCACCGGGTATCCCTCAGAAAACTTTCGTTGCTGGCACGCCAGGCCAATGCGAGCGAAGGAAAGTTTCCCCATGCATGATTTGGGCCAAATTTTGAAGAACCATCTCTGCGGAAATTTGCCGTGACTATATATCTATCATCAAAATTATATACAGCCCTTCCCAGCCAGGAGATGAGTTTGACTTCATTTTTGTATGAAGAAATGTCGCTGGGATTTACTTGCGTGGCCGACCCCAGGTTGTTGTTCAGAATATCCGGGACAAGAAAACCCCGGGCACTGACTGCAAACCCATCGTTCACAAACCTGTTGTATTCATATACGCCAGTGATGTCCAGGTTGTGCCTGCCGAAATTCTTGTGATAATTGAAATGGAGGTCACCGGTAAAGACCTGCTTGTTGGCATTTGATTTGGAAGCTTGCGACAACTGATCTTTAGCAGCAATCCCCGGATAGAAAAAGTCATATACATCATTGCCACGCGAGATCGCGCTCCGAAAACCTGTCTTCAAGCCTTTAATCACTTCATAATCCGCTTTGATCGAAGCCTGGAAAAAATTTTCCCTCTTCTTGCTTTCCGTTTCGTTCATATAGTACAGCGGATTGGTCACCTGGGTATTCTGAAGTTGATAATAAGATCCATCTGGATTATAGGCAGGGTAAACGGGCAGATAACCTAGTACCGCGCCAAAGACATTGCTTCCTCCACTTCTGACTTGACTGGTGGACGATTGATCAGGCAGGAAGTTGCGGTTAATGACTGAGATGTTCATCCCATACGTGATTTCGAGTTTGTTGTCTAAACTCTTCTGAACCACCGCCAACCGGCCCGTAATCACTTCTTTGCCTGTATTGACCACCACTCCATCTTGTTTGATATAACCAATGGAGCCACGAAAATTGAGCTGATCGGTACCGCCACTCAATCCAAACGTATGACTTTGAGAAAAGGCGGTTCTTGTAATATTCTTTTGCCAATCCTCGCTGCCTCCATTGTCCAGACCACTTCCGCCTAGATTTGCTGACGCCTGTCTCCACTGATCGGCACTCAGCAATTTGAGCTGATTGGAAGGTTGTTCCAGGCCAACAAAAGAGTTGTATTCAAGCAGCGGTTTTCCAGCCTTTCCCTTTTTTGTGGTAACAAGAATGACGCCGTTGGCACCCCTTGATCCGTAGATGGCAGCTGATGAGGCATCTTTCAATATGTCATATGAGGCAATGTCGGCGGGGTTTAATGTTGTCATGGCCCGGTTGAAATCATCGATCGCGACACCGTCAATGACAAGCAGCGGAGGCTGTCCTTCCAAGGAAGTGGCTCCACGAATCCGAACAATAAAATCCCCATTCGGGTCGCCGCCCGGCTGTGTGATGACGAGACCTGCCACCTTGCCTTGCATTTGTTGCAATCCGTTGGTGACGGTGCCTCTTACAAAATCCGTTTCCGATACGCTGACCACCGCGCCGGTAATATCCTGCTTCCGCGAAGTTCCATATCCTACCACAATTTCTTCCAGCATCACCGAGCCTTCTGAAAGTGGAATGTTCAATTCCGTTTCATCGCGCAAAACCATTTGAAATGGGGTGTACCCGATGTAACTGAATTCAATCAAATCCCCGGATTTTGCTTTCAATGAAAACCGTCCGTCGGCGTCTGCAATGGTCCCATTGCTGGTGCCTATTACGGAGATGCTGGCCCCCGCCAGGGCAACCCCGTCTTTTCCGGTGACTCTGCCCTTAATGATTGATTGAGAGAATACAGAACACAAACCGAACATGAAGAACCATGTCAGAACAAGACGAAGCTTTGTAAAACCGGACTTGTTTGCCATGGTATATATAACACTAAAGGAGTAGTGATTGAGGTATCCGAAAGTAATATAGGAAAAGGGATGGAATTCTTATTACAAGTATTTATCCATCAAAATCCATCAAGACTATGCAATTGCCCTATCCACAAAGTACATATCCATTTCTCCCTTATTTTTCGCCTCCACTTTGCCGCGGTGCGTGCACTGAAAATGGTTTTTGATTAATTCGTAAGTGTCATGGGATATATTAATCTTTCCGGCCATGCCCGATTGCTCCATGCGCGCAGCCAGGTTTACCGCGTCACCCCAGATATCGTATTGAAATTTCTTAATTCCCACCACGCCGGCTACCACCGACCCCGTGTGAATGCCGATTCTCAATTCAAAGTAGGGTCGCCCCGCTGCTGCCCGGGTTTTGCCAAAGTCAGCCGTTACTTTCTGCATCGCAATGGCGGCCTGCACCACCTTGCATGCGTCGGCTGTGTTTCCTTCAGGCAGTCCCCCCGCCGCGATGTAGGCATCTCCGATTGTCTTTATTTTCTCCAGTCCATGTTGTTGCATGATTTGGTCAAATGCGCTGAAGTACGTATTGATCTCTTGCACCAGTTCCTGCGCCGAAAGTTTTTCAGAGACCTGGGTAAAGCCCTTGATGTCACTGAACAATATGGAAACCTGATCGAATGATCTTGCGGTGGTGTATCCCTTCTCCTTCAATTCTTCCGCCACTTCCGCAGGCAGAATATTCAATAACAACTCATCCGATTTTTCTTTCTGGCGCTCCACCTCAGCTTTTTCATTCACCACTTCCAGTGTCCTTTCTTTTACCGTTTGCTCCAGCATTCTCTTTTGCTTCCTCAGGGACGCCGTTCTCCAGAGATAGATTGCATAAATCAGAAACACGAATGTTATGATCGATCCGGTTCTAAACCACCACGTCTCCCAGTAGGGAGGACGGATTTGTATTTCCAGCGTTCTTTCAGGCCCGTTGAACTCACCCAGCACATTGGATGCCTGAACGATCAGCCTGTAATGATTTGGGGGAAGACTGTTGTAGTTGATTCGATATTGGTTTGATCCATATTGCCAATTGTCATTCAAGCCTTCCAGTCTGTAGCGTATCCCACTCTTCCCTTTTGAATAATAGTCGATGATACCCGTTCCAACCGTGACGTTGTTCTGGTTATACTCAAGATCCAGTTCCCGTATCTCATTGATTCCTTCCACTGGCGAATATCCGTTTTCATTGATCATAATGGATTGGAAATAGACCTGGGATGGAATATGGTGCTTCACCAGCTTCAAAGGATTGATTCGGTCAATTCCGTCATCCCCCACAAAATACAGGTTGCCCTGTCTGTCACGGATGCGCGGATTGTTCCATTGAAACAATTGTCCCTGGTATCCCTCTTTTTCAGAGATGGTGATCAGACGTTGCGCCCTCACGTCCCAGACAAAGAGCCCGCCTTTCCCGGAATTGAACCAGACATTCCCGGCCTTATCAGGCAAAAGACTCAGAATGTGAATTGATCTAAGTTCCTTCGTTTTATCCCAGATGCTTATCGGCTTGAAGTCGCTGCTGTATCTTCCAATGAATTCCGCACCGCCGACCCAATACGTATGATCATCCTGATTGAAATAAATACAAAACCACGGGACTCCGTCCAGGGGAGAATTCACTTTTTCCCATCGGTCGTTGTCGAATAAGTATGTAGTGTTGCGATCCTGACCGTACTTTCTTGCAAACAAATATTTTTCATCATCCGTTGAAATGGCTGTAACTACTTCATCTTCAAATTTTATGATCTGTTTCGCCACCCGCTCCCTAGCACTCACCCTGAATATTCCATAACCAGGCACGAGGATCAGGGCTCCCTGCCTGAAATGAATCACCGATCCATCCAAGACCGCAGGCATCTGAATGGTTCGATTCTCCATATCCTTCCAAGGCAGTTCCATGCACAGTCCGGTTTGCAAATCCACTTCCAGCACCCTGACTGGGAATGGCAACATGGCCCATGCCTTTTGTACGACCGTATCGGTGACCAAAGAAATTACCCATTGCGTGCCAAAACAGGAGGATACTTTTTTTGGGGGTGTGGTGAAGAGCCGGGTGACTGGGTCAAACTCCCGGACACCCATTCCTGTCGCAAACCATAAGCGACCGGATGAAACCATTGAAACAGTCTCCACGCCATTGAAACCAATAAAGTCTGTACTATTTTCATCGGTAGCATACCGCTGCACAACTTGTGAAGCAGGATTAATCTGGTATAACCCTTTGTTGGACCACTTTCCGGCCCATGCAATGCTGTCGCGATCGCAATACAGCACCATGTTGTCAGCAGATACGGCCTCCTGAAGTTCGTAGTCAGAAAATACAGGTGTCGAAGTAGAAGTCGCGGGATCATAAATTTGGATCCCCAGTGGCATCCCCAACGCAAACCAGATCTTCCCGTCGCCGGCAACGCTGATTCCCGGAAAGACATCATGTGCCGGTTCCAAAGTATAGGCTGTGATGAAACGCTTCTGCATTGGATCAAATTCCAAAAGCCCGGCGGTGCTGTTTATCCATATGCGTCTGGTTTTCGGGTTCCAGCACATACCTCCCGCGTCGTGAATCTGATTCGGCGTTTTACCAGGTGGCGGATAATATTCTTGTTTTCCTGTTACCAAGGACAGCTCAGTGAGTCCACCGCGGTCAACCATCCAAACCAACTTTCCGTCTGGATTCAGAATTGAAAAATGATAACGGAAAAGATCCTGGCCTTCTACATTCTGAAATGTGTCCACCAGAATTCTTCTGGCCAGGGTGCGTATGTCATAGGCTGTGACTTTAGACGCGTTCTCAATGCAATACATTTCATTTTGAGTCGCCCAGAATGGAACCACAAAATGGTTACCACTTGCAGTTTGAATTGAAGACATTACTTTGACTGAGGTGTCCCTGCTTGCATCCATTCGCCTTAACCCGTCAGCAGTCCCCAGCCAAATGTTGTGCAGGCTATCCTCAACCAGGCCAAAGCCGCCATCGATATTATACTCTTTGAATTGAATACCGTCGAAACGATCAACGCCGCCCCGGTGTCCGATCCAGGTGAACCCATACGTATCCTTGATGATCGAATTCGCGAAGTTCGATGATCTCCCATCCTTGATCTCCCATTTTGTGGCCAGGAATTTTTCCTGCGCAGTCAGGCAAAGTGGAAACAGAATGCCAATAAGAAGGAGCGTTCTGCGAAGTGACATCGGTTTGGAGGGATTGATGTATTTATGTGTATGCCGACTTAATTTAAAATATATTCCCGGATATGCCACAAGCCCGCGGCCGTGCGCAAGGATTTTGAAAAATGCTGCTGGGATTAATTCCTATGACTGGAGCACATTCACCGACCGATCCTCTCGCTTGGTCCCCGCATACAACTCATACTCCAGCAACCGGCAATCAATCTTGCTGGTGTAGAATTCAATTCGGCGGCTGGCTTTCAGTCCTATCTTCTTGGCGAGGTCGAGGTTACCGGTAAATATGTATCCCGTGTAGCCCTTGCATTTCTTCTTCATGAAATCTCCGATGCGTGCATAGGTGACTTCCAATTCAGAAATCTCACCGAGTCGCTCACCATATTCTGGATTGAAATAGATAACCCCCGGACCTTCGGGAATTTCCGTTGCCTCAAAATCGCAGACGGCAAATTCAATGAGTCCCTCCACGCCCGCCACACCCGCATTCACTTTAGAAACATAGATGGCATCTTCACTGATATCGGTGGCAATGACCCGAAGGCCGGGCACTTCAATGATTTGCCCTTCCAGCTTTTTGTATTCTGCCTTATACATTTCCGGATCATATCCTTTCACGTGCATGAAGCCGTAGTTGGACCGGTATAATCCGGGGTAGCGATGGGTTGCCAGCAGCAACGCTTCAATCGCCACCGTCGATGATCCGCACATCGGATTGACAAAGGGCATGCGCTGGTCCCACTTCGATGCCATGAGGGTTGCCGTCGTTAGCGCTTCAAGCATAGGGGCCTTGCCGGGAATCTTCCGGTAACCGTGCTTGGCCAACGTGTGACCGGAAGTATCAATGAACACTTCGGCGGTTTCTTCTTTCCAGAATAAATTAATAACCGTGTTTTCCAATTCAGGGCCTGAGTTCGGCCGGATGCTGGTCTCCCTCCGGATGCGGTCACAGATGGCATCTTTAACACGAACATTGACAAATAGATTATTATTCACTGTAAAGTGCTCGACATTACTGGTCACCGACAGATATCCACTGTCCGGAATAATTTCTTCCCACGGATATCGGATGAGTGTATCATACACTCCATCAGGATTTTCAGCTGGAAACTCCTTTAAGGAATACAATACCTGACTCGCACATCTCAAAGTAAGGTTGAGACGGATGCAGTCTTCCATCGTTCCCTTCAACTCAACCCCGGTTTGAAAAGTCCTCTCGGGCGCGAATCCCAATGCTTCCACTTCCTGCTTCACATAAGGGGCCAGGCGTTTCTTGCAGGTGATGATGATGCGGCTGGAGGTGTGGAAGAGATCCAAGGTGGGGAGGGTTAGGGTAAGTTGTAAGAGGTAAGTAGTAAGAAGTGATCGGGAAGTGGTTAAGGTTGAAAGTGAAAAGTTAACAGTAAACGGCCAAAAGCTAAAAGCCAAAGGCTAACAGCCAACAGCCAATAGCTAGTTCAAAACTAATTAAACATCTCCTTCAATACATGGATGGACTTAATTTCCCCAAAATTCTCCGAATGCATCGCATAGAAATGAAGCAACGCATCGAGCAGAATTCGGCGGGAAGCAAAGTTCATGGGCACATGGGTACCATACTCCGCGGCCAGCAACGCCTTTAGGATGTTTTGCTCCTGCTTGTCCAGTGGCCAGCCGTCGAGTACTTCATCGTTGGTTTGTGGTCCAAAGCCAAGATAACGGCTAAGCTTTAACAAGAATATCAGATGAAAATTCTCAGGCGAAGAAATCTGATCCAGTGCAATAAATGAGTTAATCAAGAATTCGCCAATCTCCTCTGCATGACTTTGGTCCTTGATCGCCTTGTTGACGACTTCATTCAGAAACATCGCAATGGCCGACTTGCGAATGTCCAGATGAATTGTTTGATAGGCATGGAGGCATTTGATTTCCTTGATGCGAAGGATGCCGGCATTTTCCTTGTGATATACCACCAGGTCCAGCAACGTCAGTGGTTGATACAATGCAATCTGATTCTTCGCCGACTTGCTCCTCACGCCATTCACAATGTAGGTCTGCAGTCCAAACATCTCCGTGAAAATGGTAACGATGATGGAGGACTCTGCATACTTGGTAAATCTAAAAACTATCCCGCGGGTTTTGTAAAGCATGTGAAGAGTTACAAGTTACCCGTTGCGGGTTGCAAGACTGCTCGGTCTTATTTCGACGGTAATCCTCATACGTAAAAGTGTTGAAAAATCATTTTGAACTTAAGCCCTTCTCAAAGGTCGCTGGTTACCGGTCACAAGTTGTCAGTGATGCACGCGACCGTAACGACTGTCCTCATAATAAATATAAATAATAGAGTGTACTTCATTCACACCCGAAACTGCCAGGATCCAGTGCCCAGAATCCAGTCCGCATGGCCAGGTGGAATCCTGCATTGCTATTCAGTCCCCACCGCACGCGCTGGAAGCGCCGCACCATAGTGTGTAACCTGTATCCAGCATCCAGTATTACTTCTCCCGGTTCTTCATCCCTTCCACAAACGCCTTTCTGCTCCGCGCTTCGTATGTATCTTTTTCTCCTAGCATCACCTGTGCATTTTCGTCATTCAATCGGTAGGAGAACGAGGCCAGTTCACCGGTCTCCGTACAGATGGCATGGACCTTGGTCACGAATTCCGCAACAGCGAGGAGATTGGGCATCGGGCCGAACGGTTTGCCTTTGTAGTCCATGTCCAAACCCGCCACGATCACGCGCTTGCCGGTATTCGCGAGGTAATTGCATACTTCCACGATGCTCTCATCAAAGAATTGAGCCTCATCAATCCCCACCACATCACAATCACCTGCCAGCAGCAAAATATCATTGGCAAATTGTACGGGCGTGCTGCGAATCTGCCGATCCGCGTGCGATACAATGTTTTCGACATGGTAACGCTTGTCAATGGCCGGTTTGAAGATTTCTACACGCTGTTTGGCAATCAATGCGCGGTTGAGCCGGCGAATAAGTTCTTCGGTTTTTCCTGAAAACATGCACCCGCAGACCACTTCGATCCAGCCTGCGCGGCCTTCCGGCTCCTTTTTCCCCAATATGGGCTCGATGAACATGCATGCAAGTTAATCGCCGAAAGGGAAAATTGGATGGTAGGTTGGCATTGATTCAATAACTTTGAACAGAAAAATTGATCCCTTGAACATTACCTCCCGACTACCGGAAACAGGTACCTCCATATTCACAGTCATGTCGCGCATGGCCATGGAGCATGGTGCCATCAACTTGTCGCAGGGCTTCCCCGATTTTCCGGTCTCAGAGACTTTGATCGGGTTGATTCATGCCAACATGAAAGCGGGTCACAACCAGTATGCGCCGATGCCGGGTGTGCCTGCCCTTAGAAAAATTATTTCTGATGTTGTTCATAAAACCTATCACCATTCCGTAGACCCGGAAACTGAAATCACGATCACGGCTGGAGGGACTGAAGCACTTTTCTCGGTCATCACGGCCCTGGTACAGGCAAACGATGAGGTGATTTTATTTGATCCTTCTTATGACTCTTATGCTCCCGCCATCCGATTGAACGGCGGAACACCCATTCACATCAATCTAACTCCACCGGATTTTTCCATCGACTGGGACCAGGTCAAGGCACGAATCAATGCCCGGACTAAATTGATCATGATCAATACGCCCCACAACCCCAGCGGTGCGGTGTTGACTGAAAAAGATTTAAAGACACTGGAAGAGATTGTATTGAAGTATGGAATCATTGTTGTGAGCGATGAAGTATATGAACGGATTATCTTCGATGGCATTGCACACCAGAGCGTGCTGAAGTATCCTGCACTGGCTTCACACAGTGTGGCGGTCTTCTCTTTTGGAAAAACATTTCATGCAACGGGTTGGAAAATTGGTTATACGGTCGCACCGGAAATCCTTACAAAAGAAATCCGCAAGGCACATCAATTCATCACCTTTAGTGTCAACACGCCGGTGCAAATGGCCATGGCAGAATACATGACCAACCCTGAAAACTATTTACACCTCGGAGAATTCTATCAGCAAAAGCGGGATTTTTTTCTCGATCAGCTGAAGGGCTCTTCGTTTGTGCCCCTGCCCTGTCATGGAAGTTATTTTCAATTGCTGTCATATAAGAAAGTGTCAGAGAAACCAGAAGCTGAAATGGCGGCCTGGATGACTCAAGAACATAAACTCGCCTCGATCCCGGTATCTGCCTTCTATCGCGACAAGACAGACAACAGCCTGCTGCGCTTCTGTTTTGCAAAGAGTGAAGATACGCTTCGCCGCGCGGGAGAGATTCTGAGAAAATTCTGATCCGATATGCAAGACCTCAACATCACCCTGATTCAATCAAACCTCCACTGGGAAAATGTAGGTGCCAACCTCGCGATGTTTGAGGAAAAGATCTGGAAGATTGGTCAGCCCACGGATGTGATCGTGCTGCCGGAAATGTTCACCACCGGCTTTTCCATGGATGCTCCAAGACTTGCTGAAATGATGGACCTTCAAACAACCCGGTGGATGAAGCAGCTGGCTGCCCAGACCGGCGCACTCATGATCGGAAGCTTCATCGCAAAAGAAAATGGCAAGTACCTAAACCGTTTGGTCTGGATGGAGCCGGGAGGAACTGTCAAGACGTATGACAAAAGGCACTTGTTCCGAATGGCAGATGAGCACACCATTTACACCCCCGGTTCCAATCGATTGATCAGCTCCTGGAAAGGCTGGAATATTTGTCCGTTGGTTTGCTATGACCTTCGCTTTCCGGTTTGGAGCCGCAATACCTGGATCTCCGGAGAAAAGCGTATGGCCTATGATGCTCTCATCTATGTAGCCAACTGGCCGCAGTCCCGCATTGGCGCATGGGACTCTCTGTTGACCGCCCGGGCCATTGAAAATCTGTCTTATGTCGTGGGCGTAAACCGAACAGGAGACGATGGCAAAGGGATTCCATACAATGGCCATTCCGCGGCGATTGGCCCGAAGGGTGAAGTTGTCTTGGCTGCCGGCGAAGGCGAATCGATCCATACGGTCACCCTGGATGCTGCCGCACTGGAAGCTCACCGAACCCGTTTCCCCGCCTACCAGGATGCCGATGACTTCCGGGTATTGTAAGCTCCTCACCTATTTAATTTTCGGAGCTTTTCGATAATAAAATCCTCGCTACTTTTGCAGCTCAATTTTTAGCATGTCCAATCGCAAGCTGTCCAGGGTCCTGGTGTCTGTATATTATAAAGATAACCTGGAACCCATTATCCATTTGTTGGCGCAACATGGTGTCGAATTGATTTCTACGGGTGGCACCCAGGAGTTTATAGAAAAGCTTGGGTACCCGGTGACCCCGGTTGAAAAGCTAACCGGCTACCCTTCCATTTTTGGGGGCCGTGTCAAGACCTTGCATCCTGCCGTGTTCGGAGGGATTCTCTACCGGAGGGATGACGACACCGACGTGAAACAAGCGTCTGAGTACCACATCGGCCCCATCGACCTTGTCATTGTGGATCTTTATCCATTCGAGGAGACCGTTGCGAAAGGTGGTACCGAAGACGAAATCATTGAAAAAATTGATATCGGTGGTATTTCCCTCATACGGGGTGCTGCCAAGAATTTCAACGATGTGCTCATTGTGTCTTCCCGCACGCAGTATGCTGAAGTACTGGAGCTGCTGAAAAATACCCATTGCACCTCCGACCTGGCCGACCGCAAGCGCTTCGCAGCGATGGCCTTTGATGTCACCTCCCACTATGATACCGCCATCTTTCATTACTTCCAGCAATCGCACGACCTGCCCAGTTTCAAGGTGAGCGTGCAAGGGGGAAAAGTATTGCGCTATGGCGAAAATCCACATCAAAAAGGTGTCTTCTACGGTGACCTGCCTGGATTGTTTGATCAGCTGAATGGAAAAGAGCTCTCTTATAATAACCTGGTCGATGTGGATGCGGCCATCAGTCTTATTAAAGAGTTCGAAGATGAAACCGCCTTCGTCATTATCAAGCACACCAATGCCTGCGGCGTGGCCATTGCACCCTCTGTGCGCGAAGCCTACCAGAAAGCATTTCAGGCGGATACTCTTTCGGCGTTTGGGGGAGTATTGGCTACCAACCAGCCCATCGACCTTTCTGCGGCCGAGGCGATGAATTCGCTTTTCTATGAAATCCTGATCGCCCCTGGCTTTGCAGATGATGCCTTGTTGTTGCTCAAATCAAAGAAGAACCGCATCCTGCTGAGGCAAAAGAAAACAGTAACCCCTCAAAAGCAGGTGAAGAGCTTGCTGGATGGGTTTATCGAACAAGACACAGATTGGAAGACGGATGCCGTCAAAGATTTGAAGGTGGTAACCAAGCGTGCTCCTTCCCCCGCCGAGGTCAAAGGACTGTTATTTGCCAGCAAAATCTGCAAGCACACCAAATCAAATACCATTGTATTGACGTCAGAAAGCCAACTTCTCGCCAGTGGCGTGGGCCAAACCAGCAGGGTGGATGCGTTGAAGCAAGCGATCGAGAAGGCAAAGTCTTTCGGGTTCTCTTTGGCGGGTGCTTCGATGGCTTCCGACGCCTTTTTTCCCTTTCCCGATTGTGTCGAAATCGCCGGTCGAGAGGGCATACAAGCAGTTATTCAGCCGGGGGGTTCGATAAAGGACCAGGACTCTATCAACTTTTGCGACCAGCATAACATGGCCATGGTCTTCACTGGCTTCCGCCACTTCAAACATTGAAAGTCGCACACCGAGCGGGCGACAAAAAGTTAAACTTGCATCGGTAATAAAAAAGTTATGAGGAAAGGACCTAACGTCCATTAAATCACCTGATTATTTCTGTAATTTCGTGGCGATTTTTAACCGAATTCCGAGGAGGACTTTATAAAGAATGGGACTTTTTGATTTTTTTACACAGGACATCGCCATCGATCTGGGCACGGCCAACACATTAATCATACACAAGGACAAGGTGGTCGTTGACGAGCCCTCCATCATTGCTTTGGACAAGCTTACCGGCAAGGTACTCGCCATCGGGCGCGAGGCCATGCAGATGCACGAGAAGACACATGACAACATAAAGACCATTCGCCCGCTCAAAGAAGGCGTGATTGCAGACTTTCATGCGGCCGAGATGATGATTCGTGGGATGATCAAGATGATTGATACGGGCAGAAGGTTGTTTCCACCGTCCCTTCGCATGGTGATTTGCATTCCCTCTGCGATTACTGAAGTGGAGAAACGCGCCGTGCGTGACTCTGCGGAACATGCCAACGCCAAGGAAGTGTACATGATTCATGAACCCATTGCGGCGGCCATCGGTATCGGCATTGACATCGAACAACCCATTGGCAACATGATCGTCGACATCGGCGGAGGAACTACGGACATCGCGGTGATAGCCTTGTCAGGAATTGTCTGCGATCAATCGATTCGCATTGCGGGTGACACCTTCAACCGAGACATCCTGGATTACATGCGCCGTCAGCACAACCTGTTGATTGGCGAAAGAACAGCAGAGCGGGTAAAAATTGAAGTGGGTTCCGCGCTGACGGAGCTCGACGACGGCCCAGATGATTACGAAATCCGCGGCCGCGACCTGATGACCGGTATTCCGAAGACCATTAAGATCTCGTATAGCGAAGTGGCCTTCGCACTCGACAAGTCGATTTCAAAACTTGAAGAGGCTGTGTTGAAGGCGCTGGAGCTCTCGCCTCCCGAACTTTCGGCCGATATCTATGAGCGGGGCATCTACCTCACCGGTGGAGGTGCCATGTTGCGTGGACTTGACAAGCGGCTTTCCTTGAAAACCAAGCTGCCAATCCACGTGGCCGACGATCCGCTTCGGGCGGTGGTGCGTGGCACGGGGGCGGCATTGAAAAACCTGAACCATTATCGCAAAGTGTTGATGACCTGATGCATGCAGCGTCTTCTTAATTTTTTCTATGAGTACCGGGCCTTCTTTACGTTCCTGTTATTAGAAGTTTTTTGTGCCTGGCTGCTCGTAGAAAATAATCAATTCCAAAGCACAAAATTTTTCAATTCATCCAATCGGCTGGCTGCCAACATACTCGGCTTCTCCCAAAGCTCGCGGGAATATTTTTCATTAAGGCAGATCAATGAAGAAGTGTCGAGAGAAAATGCTCAGATGCGCACCTTGTTGCAGCAATTGACCAAAGATGCTGGGGCTTCTTCCAAGGACAGTGTGGTGCGCTATGAATTTGTAAGCGCCAAGGTCTTGAACAATTCAGTAGCTCAATTCAAAAACTACATCACGATCAATCGGGGAGAAGACGCCGGCATCAAGCCTGGCATGGCGGCCATCAGCACATTCGGCGCTGTTGGGAAAGTAAAGTCAGTGTCCGAACATTTTGCAGTTCTCATTTCTATTTTGAACATCGATGAACAGGTCTCCAGTGTTTTGAAGCGCACGGGTAACTTCGGCACAGTCCAGTGGGATGGCACCGACCCACGCATCGTTAACCTTTTGTATGTGCCGCGCCATGTACAGCCGATTGTGGGAGATACCGTGGTGACCTCAGGTTACAATGCAGTCTTCCCGGGCCAAATCATGGTGGGAATCATTCAGGATGTAAAGTTGAAAGACGAGGCCCTGTTTTACGATATTCGTGTGGAGTTATCACAGGACTTCAGAAGGCTGTCATTTGTCAAAATAGTCAGAAGCAGATTAAAACCGGAACTCGATTCTCTTGAAACAGTCACGATCGGTATACCAAAATGAACCGCTCAGGAATTTTTATCATACTCTATTTCATCCTTTACCTGTTGGCGCAGGTGATGCTGTTCAAACAATTGGTCTTGTTTAATACAGCATTTTGCTTTCTGTATGTGGCCTTCATCCTGTTACTCCCCATTGAAACCAACCCATTGGTATTGATGGGTGTTGCTTTCTTGTTGGGGTTTTCCATCGACATTTTTTATGATAGCCTGGGCCTTCACGCCCTGAGCCTCGTGCTCGTAGCTTACCTTCGAAATTATTTGCTCGCCACCATTACACCACAAGGTGGCTATGACGCCGGCGAAGGACCCACGCTGGCAGTAAACGGGCTGCAGTGGTTTCTTGTTTATTCCCTGCCATTGGTGTTTGTGCATCACTTTGTTTTGTTTTTTACCGAGGCGGGTGGATTTGGGGTGTTCTGGTTTACCATGCAAAAGGTGATTACCAGCCTGGTGTTTACGATGTCAGTGATGTTGTTCTTTCAATACTTTTCTTTTGATCGCAAGCGATGAACGAAGGCAGGAGAGAAATATTTCAGATCGCCATTGTCCTGGTTGCCATCGTCTTCCTGGTGAAATTGTTTTTTATTCAGGTATTGGATGATCGCTATGCAGACATGGCCGACAGCAACGCCATCCTTCGCCAGGTGGACTATCCTGTGCGGGGACTGATCCTGGACAGAAACGGTAAGTTGATCGTTTACAACACACCTGAGTTCAAGCTCGAGGTATTACTGAAAGACGTTAAGAAGTTTGACTCCGCTAAGTTTTGCAAGGTCTTTGAAATTTCACGGGAAGAGCTCAGAAAAAAATTTAAAGAAATGAAGGCGCGAAAAGAGTATTCGCCCTATAAGCCTACCCTGTTCCTCAACCAACTTTCCACGACAGACTTTGCACGGATTCAAGATTACCTGGATGAATTTCCTGGGTTTTACGTCCAGGCCCGTACCACACGTGGTTATACCTCGCCCGCACTGGCAAATGCTTTGGGGTATGTAAGCGAAATCAGCAAAACACGGCTGGAGGATGATGAATCCAATATTTACAAACAGGGTGACTACATCGGGCAAAGTGGCATTGAAGCTTTTTATGAAGATAAACTTCGGGGCAAGCGCGGGGTGAGCTTCAAACTGCGCAATGTGAAAGGCATTGTTAAGGGATCGTTTAAAGACGGCGCCTATGACACATTGTCGATTCCAGGCCAGGACCTTGTCACCGGCATCGACCTGGACCTTCAGCAGTACGGAGAATTTCTGATGAAGGGCAAATCGGGAAGCATCGCCGCGATCGAGCCGTCCTCAGGCGAAATCCTTGCCTTGGTATCAGGTCCTTCCTACGATCCAAACCTGTTGACAGGACGTCAATACAGTTCCAACTTTCGTTTGATCAGCAGCGATACCAACAAACCATTGTTCAACCGGCCGTTGATGGCTCAGTATCGGCCCGGATCCATCTTCAAAATTGCACAGGCGATGACAGCCTTGCAAGAAGGGGTGATTACACCCGAAACCCGCATCCGTTGCGATCGCAGCATCGTCGATTGTCACGGCACCCACACCAATGAAGACCTTCGGGGCGCCATCACCAATTCATGTAATCCCTATTTCCTCGGTGTGCTGAGGAAAATGCTGAACAAAGGAGTGATCAATGATCCTTATAAAGATACGCGCATCGGCCTGGCCGAGTGGGACAAGCACATCATGAGTTTTGGTTTTGGCAATCCCCTGGGCATTGACCTTCCCAATGAAAAAAGAGGGCTGGTGCCAACCCCAGCAACATACGATGCGGCCTATCATAACAAGCCATGGAAATTTTCAAACATTTACTCCATTGCCATTGGGGAGGGCGAAAATCTGGTGGTGCCTCTTCAGATGGCCAACTTTGTAGCGACGATCGCCAACCGCGGATATTATTTCACACCCCACATCGTGCGCGCCATCGGTACCGACGGGAAGCCTTTGCCCAAATACCTGGAGCGCCACCGCACAACCATCGACTCCGCCAATTTCCAAATAGCGATTGATGCCATGCAGCAAGTGGTGGAATCAGGCACTGGCCTTCGCGCCAAGCTAAAAGACATCATTGTTTGTGGAAAAACAGGGACCGTGCAAAACACACCCAATCCTGACCATGCCGTATTCATTGCTTTTGCGCCACGGGACAATCCAAAGATTGCCATCTCAGTGTATGTGGAAAACGTTGGCCAGGGTGGACGGGCGGCCGCATCAATCGCTTCACTCATGATTGAAAAATATTTGTTGGGCCATACAAACCGGCCTTACATTGAGCAATATGTATTGGACGGAAAATTTCTGGATGTCAAAAAGAATTGAAAAGAGAAGATAACATATCGGGAAGTCTGGATTGGACAGCCATCGGCCTTTACATGGCTTTGATCCTGCTGGGTTGGTTTAATATCTATGCCGTGGTGTATGATGAGGGCGTTCACCAGCCCATCTTCAGCCTTACGCTCAACTCCGGAAGGCAATTGCTTTTCATTATCGCCTCCATCGTTATCATCATGGGAATTGTCATTCTGGACATGCGATTCTACGAAACATTTGCCTACGTGCTCTATGGAATCATCCTCGTGCTGCTATTCATGGTTCCCATCATAGGAAAGGAAGTGGGGGGAAACAAAGCGTGGATTGGCATCGGTTCCTTTGGTGTACAGCCCTCCGAGTTTGCCAAGTTTGTGACGGCCCTGGCGGTGGCTAAGTATGCCGGTTCCGTTGGATTCAGAATGGATAACCTGCGCACCCAGGCGGTACTCTTTGGCATCATCGGGTTACCCATGGCATTGATCCTGTTACAAAAGGATACGGGGACCGCCCTTGTCTTCACGGCATTTATCCTGGTTTTCTTCCGTGAAGGCATGTCACCTTTCCTGATGATTGTTGGCATCTGCGCAGCCACCCTCTTCATTTTGACCCTGCTCATTCCCAACCAGCTTTACCTGCATGCATCCATTGTTGCCATCCTTGCGTTGTTGATTACTTTTGGTAAGAAGAAATTTAAACGAATCGCGATACTCACCATTGGGGCCATTTTGATCATGGGCGTGATCGAAAGCGTAGACTACGTCATCACCGATGTACTCAAGCCTCACCAGCAAAATCGGGTGAAGGCGCTGATCAATCCGGATGCAGACCCCCTTGGCTTTGGATGGAATGTGACACAATCAAAGATTGCGATCGGCAGCGGTGGTTTTTCCGGAAAAGGATTTTTGCACGGTACGCAAACCAAATTTGATTTTGTGCCCGAGCAAAGTACCGACTTCATTTTTTGCACCATCGGAGAAGAGCATGGCTGGATTGGAAGCCTGATTGTGATTGGTCTATTTGTGGCCCTGCTGCTCCGGGTAATTTTTATCGCGGAGCGCCAGAAGAGCCGGTTCGCCAGGGTCTATGGATACAGCGTGGTGAGTATATTCTTCTTTCACTTCGCCATCAACATCGGTATGACCGTTGGCTTGTTTCCTGTGATCGGCATACCCTTGCCGTTCTTTAGCTATGGTGGCTCTTCTTTGTGGGGATTTACGATGCTGCTCTTTATCCTGCTGAAGCTTGATGCGCACAGAGGGCAGGTGTTGCAGAGGATATGAAACTGGATAATGGATGCTAGATACTAGAAAATCGATACTGGATTCATTACCGATGTCAAGTGTCCAGCATCAAGTATCCAGTATCAAGTATCCAGCATCAAGTATCCAGCATCAAGCAAACCGTCTCTCTACCATCTCCATAAATTCCTGATACTCCTCGCTCTCGGCGTTCCACTCGCTGTAGTTATTCGTCAGGTAGGATTTTGCCTGCGTCAGGTTGTCAAGGTCATCCAGCCGGTCAATGGCGTTCGAGAATAATTCAAAGTCACCATTGAAAAGAATTTTGGTGAACATGAACTTCTGGTTAATGGTAAGGGTCTCCTTTATTTTTTTCTTCTTTTGAAAATTTTCGGCCACGGTATTTTGCGTTCCTTTTGAAAACTGATCATAGAGTGTTGTCTGCGCAATGGCAGGTTTCTTTGGAGCCTCAGCTTCAACTTTTGCGGGCTCTGCCTTCACCGCCTCGGCTTTCGGCATGGGCTCGGCCGGGGGTGGGGTGATCTTGGCAGGTGGTACAACTTTTGGTTCGTAAAAATCTTCGGGCACCAGGGGCACCACGGCAGAAAATTGAGTTACATATTCTTCAATGTCCTCCGGGGTAAAGTTTACTTCCTCCAAAATACGGTCCAGCAAAGCGAAGGCTTCGTTGCCGGATATGCTGTGCAGTTTCTTTTCTTCCAGCGCCAGCAACAATTTTTCGAGGGGGGTGCGGTTGATCTTGACATATTTGATCTCGCCTTTCAATTCCTCCACTTTCACGGTACCGCCCGCTCCGTTGTCCAATGTGTCGGAATAAAAATCATAAGGATCCATGATCAGGTACAGTGTCTGGTGCACGGCCTTTTTCAGCAAGGGTTGAAAATTTTCCTTCGAGATAGAAATATGGTTTGACAACAGGTTCTGGAACTTCGATAATGCCTCCGCTACTGGCTCTGATGCATAGTCAAAAAAGGGACTCCTTAATTTTTGGCTTTCCAGCTTCCACACGTGGAGCAATTCGCGTATGATAAAAAGATTGATCTGAGCGACACTACAAACTTTCAGGATTTCAGGGCCCGTAATCTTCTCTTTCGTCGAGAAAAAAGAAGCGGTTACCTTCGAGGCGTAATCGTCGCTATAATCCTCCAGGGCCTTTAAACTGATCTTTTCATCCATGATCCGGGTACATAAAATATGAGTGAGCAATGGTAAAGATAATCATAGAAAATCTTGCATCTACTTTTTTAAAGGAGCAGCAATGCGATATTCCGTATGAACGTCTCCCTTGCTGATGTCGGTGAGTTTGCCTTTCAGCATCCGCTTCTTCAATGGTGTGAGATAGTCAACAAACATTTTACCATCGAGGTGATCATATTCATGTTGAATGATTCGGGCTTTCATCCCCTCGTATTCCTCTTCCCTGGGAGTACCCTCTTCATCCAGGTACCGTATTTTTAGTTTTTCCTGTCTCGCTACATTCTCGCGGATGTTGGGAATACTGAGGCATCCCTCCTCAAAATCCCACTTGTCTCCCTCTTCCTTAACGATCACCGGATTGATAAAGACTTTCTTGAATCCCGTCATATCTTCTTCTATGTCATCCAGTGTTGTGCCATCCACCACAAACAACCTGACTCCCTTCCCAATTTGAGGAGCGGCCAACCCAATCCCATGTGCCGCATACATGGTTTCGAACATGTCCTGTACAAAGGCTTTGATATCAAGAGAGCCCTTCTCGATTTCCTTGGCCCGCTTGCGCAAAATCGGATCGCCGTACATTACAATTGGATAAACCATTGGTCACATTGAAATTAGTAGACAAAGGTAAAAAAGGATGCGGAATTTTTTGTATTAAAAGTGTGCCCGAATTCCCTCCACTATCTTCTGGATTCAAGGTAGGACTGCAAAATCAGTGTGGCGCTGATCTTATCCACGTTCCCTTTCACCCGGCGATCCTTTTTCTTCATGCCCCCATCGATCATGGCTTGCAATGCAATCGAACTGGTGAACCGCTCGTCGATCAGTGCGACGGGCTTATCCGGAAATGATTTATGGAGTTGCTCTATCAATTGCCTCACGTGTGGCGTCATGTCCGTGTCCTCGTTGTTCAACCGTTTGGGCATACCCACCACCAGCTGGTCAACCCTTTCCTTTTGGAAATAGTTGGTCAGAAAGCTCATCAACTTCCCTGTCTCCACCGTTTCCAAAGCGGTGGCAATAATGCGCAAAGGGTCAGAAACCGCCAGGCCCGTTCTCTTCATGCCGTAATCAATTGCCAGAATTCTTGCCATTTCTTTGGTCAGTGAGTGTGAGGGTAAGCGCGGATCAAAGATAAAGAGATAAAAATGGACCGGGTTTGGCAGAATTACCGGTCAGGTCGTTTCGCTGAATGTGAACTTTGCCGCATCTTTGCCGTTTAGTAATGCAGAATATTTCGTATGAGTGAAATCAACAACAGTCCGCGGCAAATCAGTCTTCCTTTGGTCCTGTGTATCGGTTTGGCCGCAGGGGTTCTCATCGGCGTCAGCTTCAATTCCACCACCGTGACCGGAAAATCCGGAGACGATATCCAGAAATTTAAGGAAGTCCTTGGCCTGATTAAAGATGAATATGTGGACACTACCAAAACGGGTGCCCTCGTGGATGATGCCATCGAGCACATGTTGGATAAGCTGGACCCTCACTCCTCCTACATCCCCATCAGCCAACGCGTAGAAGCCAACGAAGATTTGCAGGGAAATTTTGA
>JAYVEZ010000166.1:0-4226 GCA_043773645.1 Cytophagales bacterium | reverse complement strand
CCTTCACGAATCACAGGATTCCGGTAACGAAACTCTGAAGCGTATTCCACTTCGGTGGGAATGCGGCAAAATTCTTCGAAGAAATATTCCGCGACTAATCCAGCATGCCAGGAGGTACCGCACGCTACAATCATAATCCTGTCGGCATTGACCAGCTTTTTGATGTACTCACGAAGCCCACCCAGGATCAATCGGTTTGAAGCAGAGTCCAACCGTCCGCGCATGCAGTCCATGATGGAGCGCGGTTGTTCAAAAATTTCCTTGAGCATGAAATGTTCATAGCCACCTTTTTCAAGGGCCTCCAATTCCATGTCAACGGTTTGAATGTACGGTGTCAGCGGGAGGTTGGCGACATTCTTGATCGTAAGTTTTCCGTCGTCTACCAGAGCAATCTCCTGATCGTTGAGGTATACGACCTCATTGGTATACTCGATGATGGGGGTTGCGTCGGAGGCCATGAAGAACTCTCCCTTGCCAATGCCCAATACCAGGGGACTGCCTTTGCGGGCAGCGATGAGCATGTTTGGGTTTTCAAAAGACATCACAACAATCGCATAGGCCCCCACTACTTTTGTTAATGCCAGGCGCACGGCCTCATCGAGGGAGCAGCCCTCTTTTTCGTAGATGTCTTCAATGAAATGAATAAAGACCTCGGTATCGGTTTCGCTGAGGAATGTGTGGCCCTTCCGAACCAGTTCCTTCTTGAGGGAAGCATAGTTTTCTATGATGCCATTGTGAATAATGGCCAGCTTCTTAGTAGCTGAATAGTGCGGGTGGGCGTTCTCGTCGTTGGGTTCTCCGTGGGTGGCCCAGCGTGTGTGACCCATGCCGATGTGGCTGTTCAAGTCCATTCCTTTCAGATAAGCTTCAAGTTCTGAAACCTTCCCTTTCTTCTTGTACACATTCAGGCCACCGTTGAGCAAGGCGATGCCTGTGCTGTCGTAGCCGCGGTATTCAAGTCGCTTGAGGCCTTTGATGATTACCTCACTCGCCTGACGGTGTCCTACATAGGCTACAATGCCACACATATTATCTGATCTTGATAACGGGTTGCGAATAATACAATCGAAGACTTGTACCAGGGTCTATGACCAGCGAGCTGACAGATTTTTTAAATTCTGTTTCTGCGGGTATCAGTCCTATAGCCCTGACCCTGCGCTTGTCGTGCTTTTGATTATAAATTTTCTGAATGAATTCTGTAACGAAAAATTTTCCGATCGTATTGTCCGTGGATACATTAATCAGGAACCCCTGGTCGGCCCGGACATCCATTGCATTGGACGTTGTAGAAGCTATCGCAATGGCCGTGGGTATCTTGGCAAGGTATGGATCAATCACGGGTGTGATGACACCATTTACCAGGCTGTCTACATACGGGCTTCGGAAGTGGTTGGTCGAATCCAGCAACCTCAATGAAACCTGGTAAGGCCCCTTTTGCACGCCAACATTCGTCAACACCACCTCAGCTGAATTGAACACGGCATTCTTTAGTGTGTCTGCAAAGTTATAGAAGCTCGATAGGTCTAATTTAGTAATTAATGCTGTACCGCTTTGAACATAGAACCGCTTGTCGATGGGCCGGAATTCTGTATAGTTTCCAATGCCTGACATCACAGTGGGGGATCGGTCTGTGGTGATGGTGGTAAAGCTTATCCCGGGAAAAGTAATTCCGATAGAGAAATTATTGGCATAATAAAGAGGAAAATCCGCCCGGCTTTGAATCCCTCCATCACTGTAGTAAAGAGAAAGCCTTGTATTTCTTGAAGTAGGGGAAGTGCCTGTAAACACCGGGTTCACGCCCACAATTTTGTCGCCAGATTTAAGTACAAACGCAAACCCTTTGTATTTTCCAATGAAAGGCTTAATGTCTCTGAACAGTGCCGTGTTAGAGATCATGTCGGCCAAAAGATTGGTTCCATAATCCCCCTTGATCACCATCCGTACTAGCTGCCTCTTATTATTGGAGGTGTCAGCATCGGCGTTAATGCTAAGGGCCAGGTCAAAGTTGCTGGGGACAACGCTGAAATAGGCGTCCGCCAGGGGCTGACTCCCATAATTCACCTGGGTTGTGGTGTAATAGCCGGCGGTTGGTTGAATGGTATCCAGGACTTCAAACACTTGCAGGTGTTGTTGCGAAGAGTCCGGGGATCCATAGTAATAGAAGTCAAGGCTCAACTGCAAAACGAGCGAATCTAACTTTGCGGTGGATGGCGGACTGATGGTAGCCGTAGGGGGGGCGATGCCTGCAAAGCCATGCACCTCCATGTTCCCGAATTGCGGATCATTATAATGACCAAACAGGAACCTTGCCACCTTGTCGGTGGGGGAATTGCGTGTGAGGATGGCATCATATTGAAGCACACTCGGGTTGAGTGGGATGTCAATGAAGTGGGTGCTCAAACGGGGATCCTTCGGATAACCTATGTACGCTGCATCATCCTTGCAAGAAAGAAAAAGAAGAATAAGAAAGCACAGCAGGAGCCCCGCTGTGTTACCCCGCCAACTCCGTATAAAGGTTGTAAAACGATTCAGTGTAATTATCGTCCTTCTCAATGGTTTCAACTTTCTTCTCTTTAATCTTCTTAACTAATCCTTCCAGTTTTTTATTGTCTCCGGCCACGGAAACGATGTCCGCAAATTGAGCCCCTAATTTAATGAACCCTTCGTAATCGGCCGTCTTGAGGTGACCAAGCATATTGTCTTCAATATCAATCATCTTCACCTTGCCCATCAGGTCGCCCTTGAATTTGTGGGTGAAACTGTTGTTGTAAATGGTGAAGACAGTTTTGGTATTCTTGAAGAGCGGATCGTTTTTATAGGTCGTCTTGAGGTAAAGCGGAATGAAGCTGGTGATCCAGTCATTGCAATGAACGATGTCGGGTGTCCATCCCAGTTTTCTAACCGTTTCAATAACGCCTTTACAGAAGAAGATGGCGCGCTCGTCATTGTCCTCGTAAAACTTATTCTCCTTGTCGTGGAATACAGATTTGCGGTGGAAATAGTCTTCGTTGTCAATGAAATACACTTGCAATTTTGCATTGGGAATGGACGCCACTTTGATGATCAATGGCTTCTCTTCATCACCGACTGAAATATTGATACCCGAAAGACGGACAACTTCATGCAGCCTGTTCTTACGCTCGTTAATCAACCCAAATCTTGGCACCAGAATGCGGATTTCCATCCCTTTTTCCTGCATGGCCTGAGGTAGCTTCCGAACAAATTCGGCCACTTCACAGGTTTGGAGAAAGGGATTGATCTCGCTGGCTACATAGAGGATACGCAGTTTAGACATAATAATGGTTTTTATCAGGAAACAAGAGCACAAAGGTACGGTAAATTCACCCCCTATTCAACTGTGAATCAATTATAAAGCCTATATTTGCGCCCTTTAAAAAACGGCTTGGAATGCACATTTTCAAGGAAATAGGGCCGCTAAAGGCCCATTTGAAGCATGCCCGTTCCAATCAATCCACCGTTGGTTTGGTGCCCACCATGGGGGCTTTGCACCCTGGTCACCTGAGCTTGATTAAGGCTTCCAGCGCAGAGAATTCCATCACGGTCTGCTCCATTTATGTTAACCCAACTCAGTTCAATAATCCGGCTGACCTCGCCAAATATCCACGCACATTGGAGCAAGATGTAAGCATGCTTCAGGGCAATGGGTGCGATGTTGTATTCTGCCCTGACAATACCATGATGTATCCTGGCCCAAGCCAAATCTCATTTGATTTTGGGGGCCTGGACAAAGTGCTGGAGGGGGAATTTCGCCCGGGGCATTTCAGCGGCGTCGCCCTGGTGGTCTCCAAACTTTTCAACATCGTTCAACCCGATAAGACTTATTTTGGCCAGAAGGATTACCAACAGTTTAAAATTATTGAAAGATTGGCGGAAGAGTTGAAATTTGATTTGTCGCTGCAGTGCAAGCCAATCGTTCGGGAGCATGATGGGTTGGCCATGTCATCGAGGAATAAAAGACTGAACGTTGAGGAGCGCAAGCAAGCATTGATACTGTACCAATGTCTGAAACAAACACAACAGCGCTTGCTGAAGGGTGAATCGTTCTCGGGGGTAAGAAGTGAAATGGCGACCCTTTGCCAACAAAGAGGCATCAAAATGGAATACCTTGCCCTGGCCGATACCGAAAACTTTACCTTGTTGGAAAACGTTGTCTCACCGGAACGCACCATTTTGCTGATCGCCGCCCATGTGGGTGATGTAAGGTT
>JAYVEZ010000165.1:0-4862 GCA_043773645.1 Cytophagales bacterium | reverse complement strand
GGGCAACCCATCCTTTTTCATCAGCGGGAGGATGGCAACTTTACTGGGGGCCAATGGGGCCGGTATTCTCAGCACCACGCGATCGCTTCCGTCGTCAAGCTTCTCTTCCGTATAGGCGCTGGAGAGGACTGATAAAAACATCCGATCAAGACCTACGGATGTCTCCACCACATAGGGAACAAAATTCTGGTTGTCTTCTGAGTCAAAATACTGGAGCTTCTTTCCTGAAAATTTTTCGTGACTCTTGAGGTCAAAGTCGGTGCGTGAATGAATACCCTCCAACTCCTTGAAGCCCATGGGAAATTCAAATTGGATATCACACGCGGCATTGGCATAGTGGGCAAGGTTCAGGTGGTCGTGAAAACGATACTTTTCTTTTCCAAGACCGAGGGCTTGATGCCATTTCATGCGATACTCCTTCCAGTATTCATACCATTTCATTTCCTCTCCCGGCTTCACAAAGAACTGCATTTCCATTTGCTCAAATTCACGCATGCGAAAGATGAATTGGCGGGCCACAATCTCATTGCGGAACGCTTTGCCTATTTGTGCAATGCCAAACGGGATTTTCATACGCCCCGTTTTCTGCACGTTGAGGAAGTTGACAAAAATGCCCTGGGCTGTTTCGGGGCGCAAATAAATCTTGTTGGCCTCCTCCGCGATGGATCCCATGTCGGTGGAAAACATCAGGTTGAATTGACGCGCGTCCGTCCAGTTCTTGCTTCCTGAAACCGGGTCTGTAATCTCAAGGTCTACCACCAGTTGTTTCAGGTTCGCCATGTCATTGTTTGACATGGCGTCTTTGAGTCGCTCATTGGCTTCGTCTATCTTTTTCTGATATTCGAGCACCCGGGTGTTGGTTTGAACAAACATCGTCCTGTCGAACGACTCAAATCGTTTGGCTGCCTTCTCAACTTCCTTTTCGATCTTCTCCTCAATTTTAGCGATAGCATCCTCAATGAGGACGTCTGCACGGTAACGCTTCTTGGAGTCTTTGTTGTCGATCATTGGATCATTGAAGGCGTCTACGTGACCGGAGGCTTTCCAGATGGTAGGATGCATGAAGATCGCCGAGTCGATGCCCACAATGTTGCTGTGCATGCGGGTCATGAACTGCCACCAATATTCCTTGATGTTGTTCTTCAGTTCTACGCCGTTTTGTCCATAATCATAGACGGCGCTGAGGCCATCATAGATTTCACTCGAGGGAAAAATAAACCCATACTCCTTTGCATGGGAAACTACTTTCTTGAGGATGTTGTCGTCTTGCTGCGCCATAAGGGCCTGCCTGCCGGCAGGCAGGCGCAAAGATACTTTCAAAAATCAGATGGAGAAGCCTGGAAATTAACTTCTTTGGGTAGGTAACTCGAGGGTAAAGCGCGTACCCTGACCCAACACGGATTGAAGCGTGATGGTGCCGCCCAATTTTTCCATGGCTTCTTTTACAATGTAGAGCCCCAGGCCGCTCCCTTTTGAGTTTTCCGAGGCGCGGTAAAACATATTAAATACCCTCCCATGATGGGTTTGGTCGATTCCAATGCCATTGTCATCAATTTGCAGTATTACACTGTCCTTTCCATGGCTGCTGGAAAACTTGATATAGGATGGTTCTTTATATGAATCACGGTACTGAATGGCATTGGAAATAAGGTTGAAGAGAACAATTTGAAGGCGGGTCCTATCTGTTATCAATATCAGGTCATCAGCCAGTTCATCCTGAATCTTCATGGTGTCCGCTCCATTGATAAATTTCAACGCATCAAATGTCTCGCGTACAAGTCCCTTCACCTGAACTGGCTCTGGCCTTACTTCCGACCTTACGTTGCGCGAAAAATTAATAATATCCCGAATGAATTGTTCCAGGCGGACGATCCGACCTTTCATAAGGTTGAGGTATTCCTCGGTCTCTTTTAAATCGGTGGATCTCTCTGCCAATTGTATCAATCCCGAAATTGAACTCAATGGCGCCCGTAAATCGTGCGATACGCTGTAGACAAACCGGTCCAATTCCGCATTGATCTTGATTAACTCAGCATTTTTAGTGAGGATTTCTGTTTCGGATTGAATCACAAGTCTGTCGAAAAAAATGATGATCAAAATGCCAATGAGCAGGGCGATCAGAAAATCAACAATAAAATAGAAATGTGCCTCACTGGGTGAGAACATAGATGGCTTGAATATCGCTATCAGGAACAATACGTAGCTGAGGACGGTGAAGCCGATGCCCACCCACCGTTCTTTATAGCCAAACACCGCGAGGGCTCCCAGGCTGCTTGGAATAAAGAAGATATACGTCCCGGTTTGAAGAGGATCTGCATCGATATAGGAAAAGTAAAATGCCAGGGCATTGCATCGCACCAGGTGCAGAAAGATGGCTGAGTTAGTCATCTGGTACCGAAGCAACCCAAGACAAATAAGCGAAACAAAAAAACCCAGAAAAAGGGATGCGGGTTCTCCCTGGGGATTGAAAAGATTGATGATGAAAAAAAAGAAATCCACCCCCAAATACATCAAGATCAAGTATGTACCCAGAATAATCTTCCGCTTCTGACTTTCTGTTTTAATGACCTGATTGCCAAGAATGAACTTCTGAATCATATTCTCTCGTAAAGCCAACTTCAAAACTACTTATTTATTGACGAGCTCCTCCCGCAAGATATTGGCGGAAACGAGGTTTCGCTCAGTTGGCAACTCAAGGGCAAACCGCGTACCTTCGCCCACTACGGAATGCAGGGTGATGGTGCCACCCATTTTTGCAACTGCCTCCTTGGCGATGTACAGACCTAAACCACTCCCCTTGGAATTTTCCGTTGCCCTGTAAAACATATTAAAGACTTTGGGTTGATGGGCGGGGTCAATCCCGATACCATTGTCATCAATAAAAATTCTCAGATAGCCTTGATTCCATTGACTGGAAAATCGAAGAAAGGAAACATCCTTGTTTTTATTTCTATAGTGAATCGCATTGGAGATCAGATTGGAAAGAACCATTTCAAACCTTGTTCGATCCAGGCTCACCACCTCCGCAGGCTGCAAACCGTTTTCAAGATGAACCCTGTCAGCTCCCGGTATGAATTTCAGACCCTCAAAGGTTTCATTTACGAGGTCGCATACGTTCACTTTTTCCAAGGAAGTGTTCGTCCTTTCATTTCGGGAAAAATCAATGATATCACGAATAAACTGTTCAAGTCGGGCAATCCGGCCCTTCATCAGACCGAGGTACTGAATAGTATCTTTATTTTCTGATGATTTCTCTATCAATTGAATTAATCCGGAGATCGAACTTAACGGGGCCCGCAAATCATGTGATACACTGTAAACAAACCTGTCCAGTTCCTTGTTGGCTTTCATAAGCTGGCCATTCTGTTCAAGCATTCTCTTTTCATTTTCCCGGAGGTTCTTTTCAGCCTGATAGTTTACCCTTGAGAACAAAAGAAAAGAGGAAATGCAAACAGACGCATTGACGATCGCATTGATAACAAAAAAGATCCTTGCCTTTTCATGTGAAAAGTCCCTATGCTCAATGAGCGAAATATCTCCAAGGTATACCAGGATTAAGAGAGCCGTTGAAAGGGCAGCAAAGAAAAAAGACTTGGGCCAGTCTTCGAAACCATAAATGGTAAGGGCCACGGCGGCCGCAGCAAAAAGATATAGGTGAATTCCCGTCTCAAAAGGTTCGCTGGAAGCCACCACAAAAATCAATGAGTTGAATGCAAGAAGGCCTACTGCTTTGGCGGCCTGCGCCTGTCTGGTGCGGGCGAGAATAAAGGTTACGAGGGAAGAAGTAAGAAAGCCTGCGTATATGAATGACTGTACATGGATTTCAAACAGCCAATCCAAAAAAATATAAAACGCCGTCAAAACAAAAACCAGAATAGACAGCCGGCTAACTAAAGCAACTCTTTTGCGCTCTGTTTGATTTTTGCTATCCGCTATTTGCACCTTGATGATACTCTGTATGCTAAAATAGAGTGAATTGACCTATATCTGATCATTTATCGAAATTAATTTAGTTAAGAGCCCAGCCCTCCTTATTTTAAGGTCGTGATCAGAACCATTGGATTGGCCATCGCTTTTTCACCAACTGCTGAGCAGATGCTCAGTGAAGCAATTCACCTTGCCCATCAATTCCAATCCCGTCTGGTCCTAATCCATGTGGGTGATCATGGGCCCAAAGAAGACTCACTGTTGCAAATGTTGCTAAAGGCCAGGGACATCCCGGAGAAATCTGTCACGTTGCGATGGGAAAAGGGCGATGCTGTAAAAGCCATCATCAAAGCATGTGATGCTGAAAAAGTGGACTTGCTGATTGCCGGGGCCCTGAAAAAGGAGAACCTGATTCAATATTACCTCGGCACCATTGCACGGCACATCATGCGGCGGGCAAATTGTTCTGTATTGCTGCTTACTCAACCATCCCTTGAGCCAACCCGCTTTGTAAATATTGTCATCGATGCGGAAGAAGGTCCGTTCGTGGAGCATTCCATTTCCCTCGCCTGCCAGTTTGCCGCCCGTGACAAGAACGCATGGATCCATGTGGTACGGGAATTAAAAATGTATGGCCTTGCGATGTCAGCGTCGGATCAATGTTCCGAAGATGAATACGATACCATCCGGCATGGATTGGTGAAAGATGAGATTGAGAAAGTTGAAATGCTTCTTCGTAAAATCCCCCATGAAGGCCTGAGAACAAATATCAAAGTAGTCTCAGGAAAATCAGGCTTCGAATTGTCTCAATTCGCGCAACGCAAACACGCAGACTTGCTTGTGGTGGGCGCTCCTCCCAGGCGCTTCAAACTCCTGGACCGTGTGTTCACCCATGACCTGGAATATGTGTTCGCCGATCTGCCCTGCAACCTGTT
>JAYVEZ010000164.1:0-3765 GCA_043773645.1 Cytophagales bacterium | reverse complement strand
GTGACAACACTCCGGAACAATGCTCCATTGCTGCCCGGCGTCAAAAATATTATCGCCATCGCCTCTGGCAAGGGCGGTGTGGGGAAATCAACCGTCACCAGCAACCTTGCTGTAGCCCTGGCAAAGGCTGGAGCCAAGGTGGGTCTCATCGACGCAGACATCTCCGGGCCCTCCATTCCCGTCATGTTCAACTGCGAACGAGAACAACCGGAAGTGAAAGTAGTGAACGGAAAAAACCTGATCGTCCCCATAGAACAATACGGAGTCAAGCTGATGTCCATTGGTTTCCTGGCACCTCCTGACAGTGCGGTGGTGTGGAGAGGTCCGATGGCGAGCTCTGCGTTGAAACAGTTTATCAGTGAAGCGATCTGGGGTGATCTGGATTACCTATTTATTGACTTGCCTCCTGGCACCAGTGATATCCATCTTACACTCGTTCAAACCGTGCCGGTGACTGGCGCGGTAATCGTTACGACCCCGCAAAAGGTTGCCCTGGCCGACGCCACCAAAGGCCTTGCCATGTTTAAACAACCTCAAATCAATGTACCCATCCTGGGCATCGTTGAGAACATGGCCTATTTTACCCCTGCCGAACTGCCCGATAACAAATATTATATCTTCGGAAAGGATGGTGGCAAGAACTTAGCGGAGAAGTTTGGCGTTCCTTTGCTGGGACAAATTCCATTGGTGCAAAGTATTCGCGAAAGCGGAGACAGTGGCCTGCCTGCCGTAATGAAAGACGGGGTCACCGCCAAGGCATTCATGGACCTGGGGGAAGCGCTCGCACGACAGATTGCCATTAGAAATGCTACCTTTGATCATACCCGGAAAGTTGAGATGACTGCATGACCATTGCCACCGAAATAAAATCAGAAGAGCTTGTCAAGCGGATTGAAACTTCGCTCGACAACATACGCCCCTACCTGGAGGCTGATGGAGGCAACGTGCGCGTCCTTGAAATCACAAAAGACTATGTGGTGAAACTTGAGTTCATGGGTAATTGTGGCAACTGCCCCATGTCTACGATGACATTCAAGGCTGGTGTGGAAGAGGCCATCCGAAAGTCAGTACCAGAGATTCGGTCTATTGAAGTAGTCAATTTGGCTACGCTGTAGGGTTACCGCTCTATTTTTTTCACGATTAAATCATAGATTTCCATTTCGATCGTTAAACAAGTGCGAAGAAAAGAAATCTAACCTCACAGACTCATTAGCCTGATGGCCCGCTTTCACACAATTCTCCTTTCGCTGGGCTTTTTAATACTTATCGTATCCCCCAAAGTTAGTCAGGCGCAAGAGAAGTGTGGCGTGGTGGAGTACCAGAAAATGCTGCATTCCAAGTTCCCGACCCAAGAGACAGAAGCACAATTTGAGCAGTGGATGGAGAACAAGATCATCAGCAACAAACCCAAGGGCTTTCAAAACAAAAATACCAATATCAATACTGGTAATAGAATCGAATCATTCACCTATACAATCCCTGTTGTGGTGCATGTGATTCATAATGGGGAGGCAGTAGGAGCTACTGGTGGCACCAATATTTCTGATGCACAGATCCAATCACAAATCGATGTGATGAACAAAGACTACAATAGACTCAATGGGGACGCAAGCAACACCCCGGCTGAATTTCTACCAGTTGCGGGGAGTATCAGTCTCCAGTTTGTTCTTGCCAAACAAGATCCGGAAGGCCTGACCAGTAATGGCATCACCCGCACGCTGGGCACCAAGAGTTCTTGGGCTATTTCAGACAACTCTCAATTTAAAGCCCTCAGTTATTGGCCTGCCGAAAATTATCTTAACCTATGGGTCGTCAATCTGACTGGTGGGCTTATAGGGTACGCCCAACTTCCAGTATCCTCGCAGTTGCAAGGATTGGATAATGCCTCAACCGACCGGCTTACCGATGGAGTCGTTGTTGATTACCAAACATTCGGAACCGCTGATGCGGGAAGCTTTAACCTCCTCACCGCGTACAACAAAGGAAGGACTGCTACACATGAGGTAGGACATTTTTTTGGATTGAGGCACATTTGGGGTGATGATAGCAATTGTGCAACCACTACCGACTATGTAAATGATACACCATCCCAAGATTTTCCCACCAGCATATGCCCCTCTACTCAACAGGTATCGTGCAGCCATAGTAGAATGTTTCAGAATTATATGGACTATACCAATGATGCCTGCATGAATCTATTCACCCAAGGCCAGGTGGGTCGGATGGTAGTCATTCTTGGGAATAGTCCGAGGAGGGCAAGCCTTACAACTTCACTTGGCGCATCTGACCCAATTCCCCTCGCTGTTGATCTTGGTATTAGACAAATCCTGACCCCAACCCCTTCCCTTTGCAATAATCCTGTTACACCGCAAATAGAAGTCAGAAACTATGGCACCAATCAAATAACCGATGTTCAGGTGAAGGTCATCCTCAACAGTACCGTCATCGAGACGAAAACGTTCTCCGGGCTGGCACTGAACAATTTACAAACGGCAACGCTCAGTTTCAGCGCCTTGACATTGGCACCTTCCTCCAGTCAACAGGTATCCTTTTTGATAACTCAAACCACCCCTGCCGATTTAGCTGCAAGCAACAATTCGGCATCCGTTCAGGTATTGGTACCGGCCACCGCTGCATTGCCGATCGTCGAACCTTTCAACACCATTCCAGCCGGCTGGCAGATCGTCAATCCGGATGGCGATATTACCTGGGCCAATGTCGTCGCCCCTGATGTCAATCCGGCCAACCGTGCAATGTTTATGAACTTCCACGTCTACCAAAACCAAGGCGCCAATGACTGGCTGATTACGCCCGCTTTCAATATCGCAACTCCCCTTACATCACAAGTGAAATTCGATGTTTCTTATGCTCAATACCCCAATCAAAGCGGTGAAGGATTGAAAGTGTACGCACTGCCCGGATGCAATACCGATCTATCAAAAGCCATTCTGATTTACAACAAGTCAGATGCTTTGTTGGCAACCGCTCCCACCACCAGCAATCCATTCGTTCCCTCCTCCGATGGCCAATGGAGAAAATCAGAGGTAATCTCCTTAAGCGGACTGGGCAATTCAACCACTTACCAATTGGCTTTCATTGCAACAAATGGTTATGGCAATAATCTCTATGTTGACAATGCCGTCATCACAGACCAAATTGTCAATGACCTGTCCCTGGCAGGGATTGTAAGCCCCTCCCTGGTGCATTGCGTCTCGGCACCCGCCATTCAATTCAATGTCAAGAACCTCAGCTCTTCGACGGTGACTAGTTTTCAGGTTGAGCGGACATTAAATACGGAGACGCCGGTAACGCAGACATTTCCTGTTACCCTGGCTGTTGGAGAGCAAAAGAGTTTTACCCTGAATAGCTTCTCAATTAACAAAGGTGTCAATCAAATCAAATTAACCGTTCTCAACCCCAATACCCTCCCCGATTCGGACCCTTCCAACAACAGCATCACCTTTAATACGTACCTCGATCAATCTTCTGACACATCACCCTTGCGACAAACCTTCGACAGCAACCTTGAAATACCCTGGTTGTTGGCGAGTCCTTTCAATGCCAATGCCTGGGGCCCGGTGTCGACCAACAAAAATCAGTCGGTTGTTTATAAGTCCTATTTAAATACCAAGGTGGGTGAAGAATCGTGGGTTGTCAGTCCGGTGCTGGACCTCACTCGCTACCTCACCAGCAGTCTGTTGTTTGATCTGAGCTATGGCCAACGGCCTCCGGCAGATGATCATTTGAGAATTATCGCATCGGATG
>JAYVEZ010000163.1:0-2191 GCA_043773645.1 Cytophagales bacterium | reverse complement strand
CCTGGAGCAAAGACAGACCCGGCAATCGCCTTCAGGAAAGAAACGTACAACTGATTTTGAATCCAAGCGCAAGTCATTTTGCGTTGGGAAAGAGTACACTTCGTGAAAAAGAGGTTGTGATCGATGGATCGGAAAAATTCAACTGCGCATACCTCTTCGTCAATCACCTCGGCAATGAAGCTGGCCGGATGATCTATGATGGGGATATTGTCTTCGGACAAAAGGGTACGTTGCTCGCAGTAAACACGCGGCTGTCATTTCAACCCTTTAATCTCCTGGCCTGCACCATCGACTTTGATGATCCATCACAATCGCAAAGGATTCCTTCCACCGATGGGCGCGAAAGAAATGAAGAGTTCGGTCGTGCTGCCTCCCTGGCCCTCTTCGATTACCTGAGAAAAAGTAAAGCAAGGGGCTTCGTTTTGAGCCTCAGTGGTGGAGCGGATTCATCCTGTTGCGCTGTTCTTGTCGCGGAGATGGTAAGGCGGGCATCTCAGGAACTGGGATGGGAGCAATTCTGGTCTGCACTGGGATACGATACAAAGGGTGCACCAAAGACGATAAAAGAATCGGTGGGCAAGTTGCTCACCTGCGCCTATCAAGGAACTCAAAATTCCTCTGCCACGACATTGGATGCTGCCCAGCAACTTGCTACTTCGGTTGGCGCCGAATTTCATCAATGGTCAATCGAGGAAGAGTCAAATTCCTACCGAAACAAAATCGAAGGTGTTTTGGATCGTCGCCTTACCTGGGAAAAGGATGACATTGCGTTGCAAAACATTCAGGCACGGTCCAGGTCACCCATCATTTGGCTCCTCGCCAATGTGAAACGATCCATTCTCCTGACCACCTCCAACCGAAGTGAGGGCGATGTCGGGTATGCCACGATGGATGGAGATACCAGTGGAAGCCTCGCCCCCATAGCAGGCATTGACAAGCCATTTATCATTCAATGGCTCCGGTGGGCTGAAGTGCACCTTTCATATTCCGGGCTTCATTCTGTTAACCTCTTGCAGCCGACGGCGGAACTTCGTCCCAGCGACAGGGCACAAACAGACGAGAAAGACCTGATGCCGTATGAAGTCCTGCTGGCGATAGAACGACTTGCCATTTTTGAACGCAGGCCCCCCATTGAAGTTTTCAAAATACTTTCTCCTCGGTTCGATCACGACGCATTGAAGGCGTGGATTAATAAATTCTTTCGACTTTGGTCCGCCAACCAATGGAAGCGTGAACGATTAGCGCCATCATTTCATTTCGATGATCTCAATGTCGACCCACGGAGTTGGTGCCGGTTCCCCATTCTCTCGGGAAGCTTCAAAGAAGAACTGGATGAACTGGACAGAATTTAATTGGGCATTGGGCACTTGGTATTGGGTATCAGAAGCATTGATATGCAGGATGGGGGATAATGAGTGAGGAAAATAATTATCAAATCCTAAAAAATTACAGGTGACTTGAAGGGAGTGTCCATTGCCAAACCTTGGTTTCAGCCTATATTTGCCGGCTATACCTGATTTCCTACTATGCAAATACTGAATTACATCATCTGGAACGGCAGTCCTGAACTATTTTCGGTTGGATCAATCACCCTGCGCTGGTACGGATTGCTCTTTGCGCTTGGATTTCTTATCAGCCAGCAAATTCTGTACTATATCTTCAAGAAGGAAGGCAAACCAACAACAGACGTTGACAGCCTCACTATTTACATGGTCGTTGCTACGATACTGGGGGCCCGTTTGGGGCACATTCTCTTCTATCAACCTGAAATTATCTGGCAAGACCCATTGGGTATTCTTCTGCCCTTCGAATTCACACCTGTATTCAAATTCACGGGGCTTCAGGGCCTTGCGAGCCACGGTGCCGCCATTGGAATTCTTTTTGGCCTTTGGCTCTATTCCCGCAAGAAGAAACCAGGACAAAATTATCTCCAAATACTGGATCGCATCGTTATTCTTGTCGCCCTGACCGGTGCCCTCATCCGGTTTGGTAACTATTTCAATTCAGAAATTCTTGGCAAGCCAACCAATGGACCCACCGGCATTGTCTTCATCAACCGGGTGACGCAAGCCATACAAGGCGATCCAGAAAATCCACAAAATCTGGTTGAAAGTGTCTCAGTAGAAAAAGATAAAACACAACGGGAACACGCCAACGGACGCGTGCCCCTGAAAATTTTTGTATTCTTTAA
>JAYVEZ010000162.1:0-2007 GCA_043773645.1 Cytophagales bacterium | reverse complement strand
CTACGAAACAGGTTTTTATCCTTCCTACAAAAAAGGTCCAACCCATTCCTACTCAGGCCTACTATGAGGATTTTGAAACACCTTTGCACGGATGGCAGGCACAATCGACTGACAGCCTAAAGCCGCAGGCTCCCGTGAGCTGGCTGTGGGGAACACCAAGTGGTTTGACAATCAATTCGGCCAGCTCGCCTACAAAAGCATGGTGGACAGGCCAGCATACTGCTGTTCCTGGCGATAGTACTACATATTACCCCATCGAGAAAACGGCGGTAAACGGGCCTTGCTTTGATCTGTCTCTGTTGAAACGCCCTATGATCGCCCTGAATTATTGGGTGGATACGCAAAAAGATTTTGACGGAGCTGTTTTGCAATACTCCATTGACGGTGGAGACAGTTGGTTCAATGTGGGTACTCCTCTTCAGGGTATCAATTGGTACAGCAGTGACCTGATAATTTCTAACCCGGGTCAGCAGCCGGTAGGACTTGGACCCTACGGCTGGACCGGCCAATCGGGCGGATGGTTAAATGCCCGTGCCAATTTGGATGCCATTCCAGGCAACCGCAAACAGGTCAGGATCCGGATCGCTTTTGGCAGCGACGCCACCACACCGCCGAAAAATGGTTTTGATGGCTTTGCTTTCGATGATGTGTTTGTAGGAGATAAGAGGAGAAATGTGCTGATCGAACAATTCACCAACTCCTCGCTCAATGCCAGTAAAATCGCAGATGTCGCTCTGGATAAGTTGTACAACGATGGTATAACGCTGCACGGCATTTCTGATTTCTATGACGTTCGTTACCATGTTAGTTACCCCAACGCCGACCAGCTCAATCAGGATAATCCTGGCGACCCTGCTGCAAGAGCATTATTTTACGGCGTTACCCAGCCTCCATTTACCATTATGGATGGAAGGTTAGATGCCAACTTTACGGGCGACTACAATGAAATTAAACCAGCTGAGGTTGACCGTCGCGCCTTATCGGATCCTGGTTTTGATTTGGCTCTGACCAGTACAAGCAATGGCAATAAGATAACGGTCCAGTTGGATATCACGGCTTTGGCGGCCCTCAACTCACCCTTGATTGCGCAAGTGGCCCTGGTTGAAAAAAATGTTGGCACGGCTAATAAAGTACTTCGGAAACAACTTTTTGGGAGTGACGGAGAGACCATTAACATCAATTGGACCAAAGGCCAGGTAAAAACAGTATTAAAGACGGATATCGAGATCAAAGTTCCCATCAGTAATTCCAACCAGCTTATGCTGGAGGCATATGTTCAGGATAAAAACACGAAAGAAATATACCAGAGCCTGGTGGTCTCTTCGGCTCCTGTAACGGGTGCAACCATTGTGGGATTAGGAGAGCCTGCATCTGCTTTCCCTGCCGAGGAAATACAACTCTTTCCAAACCCCGCCAATGGTGTGTTTAAGTTTCGCTTACCTGACAATTTCCCCTCGGAATACACCTGGACGATTGGCGACCAGCGTGGCGTCGATGTTCTTTCCGGGGATTTTGATGGATTGGTTGACGGACAGAAATCAGTTAACGTGGGCGGCCTCCCCAATGGCGTTTACTTTGTGATCATTGGAGCACCGGAAAAACCATCGGTATATAGAAAACTCGTCGTCATGAACCGGCACTGACCGGAAAAGACTTTAATGACTCCAACGCCTTGCCAAGTTCCTCCACAAAATGGACAGCCCTTTGGGTTAGGTCGGCGGTTTCGTTGTTGACGAGAAGATCCTCCAGTATGATGCATTCGTCTCGCAGATCCTTTCGTCCCATCATCGTTAAGGCCGGTTTTATTTTGTGAATCGACTTGGCGAGTTCGATCCAATCCATTTCGATGGCGCACGATCTTATTTGGTCTATGCTTTTGGGTATAGATGCCTGAAGGGTGGAAATCATTTCTTTTACAAATTCCGTGTTGCCGTTGGCGACGTTGGTCAGATAGCTTAGGTCAAGAGCGATAGGGGGGACCATAACAGCAGCAAGTTCGGCCGGGGC
>JAYVEZ010000161.1:0-5733 GCA_043773645.1 Cytophagales bacterium | reverse complement strand
TCAAAAAGAAATCTCCTTACGATTTCATCGACCATGGAAGATTTACCAGCGCCTCCGGTTCCGGTGATGCCTAGCACTGGACTTGTTGATTTTTCCGCTGCAGTGTGTATTCGGGCGAAGATATCCTTGTGACGATCGGCGTAATTCTCGGCGGCAGAAATCAAACGTGCGATGGCCACGGGGTTACGCGATGGCAGTTGGTCAATTTCATTGGTGAGTTTGTCTCCGAGGGGGTAATCACTCTGTTTAACAAGATCATTGATCATCCCCTGCAGTCCCATGGTACGGCCGTCATCGGGTGAATAAATCCGGGTGATGCCATAGCCCATGAGTTCCTTGATCTCCTGAGGCAGAATCACTCCGCCTCCGCCTCCAAAAATCCGGATGTGATCGGCTCCCTTCTCCCGGAGGAGGTCATACATATATTTAAAGTATTCATTATGGCCGCCCTGATAACTGGTCATTGCGATGGCCTGCGCGTCTTCCTGGATGGCGGTGTTGACCACCTCTTCCACACTGCGGTCATGACCTAAATGGATTACTTCTACACCCGTCGCCTGGATAATCCGGCGCATGATATTGATGGCAGCATCGTGGCCATCAAACAGACTGGCTGCCGTTACAATTCTGACCTTATTTACTGGCTTATACGGTTCCTGGAGCTGATGAGAAAACTGCCTTTTTTCTGTTTTTGTAGATGGAACTGTGTCGGTGCTCATGTTATGAAAAGGCGGCCAAAGGGGCTTATTCAGCCAAAAATACAGAGAAGGAGGCTAACTAGCTAACAAGTGGTAGGTAGAAGGCTTAAGAAAGTCCATCAATATAATTGTTTCATATTTTTCCGTAATCGACGCTGCAATCTCCAGAATTCCCTTCCATACCCCACAAAAATCTCTTCTCCTGGCTGGATTGTCCGGGTGGCTTCAATATAACAACGCACCCCGTAAATCAGATATTCTGCATTGTTCCGCAGATTGGGTCTCCTTTCGATGCCTGCTGCGTCATTGGCAAATCGCCCCAGTGCCTGTTTGTAGGGCAAGGCATTAATGACCAGGCTACGGTTGATCCGCAGCAAATAACCATTGTGGCCATCCTCCTTTTTTACTTCCACCCACCGTTGCCGCCTCCCTTTGTATTCCACAATGCGATCACCTTTGTGAATCACCACGCGCGTGAATAATCCTTTGCCTGATTTCGGAAGCCAAGATTTCTTTACCAAAAGGTGTTTGCTGGAAATGTTCATCTGGAAAATTCAGGTATCTTCAAGTAATAACATCCATCAAATATCGATCACAATTCTATGAATCTCTCCCGAAGAAACATATTAAGAAGCCTTGGCCTGGGTGCCCTGGCCTTCTCAGCCTCCCCTTTGCTTGGCAAACCAATGGTGACGCCTATCGAATCACTGCCTTTGGCAGACGATCCACAATTCTGGAGCAAAATCCGCAACCAATTTCCATTGAATAAAGACACGGTATTTTTTAATCCCGGTACAGTGGGTGCCATGCCGAAGGTGGTGGTTGAAAAAATGGTGGAGCATCTTCGGTACTTGTCGGAGAATGTGGCGGATTGGGCATACAAAGACGACAATAAAGAAGAATTCATCAGCGGCTATAATAACCTGATGGGTATTCGCACCAGGGTGGCGAAACTTATTAATGGGACGGCGGCTGAAATCGCGATGACAGACAACGTTACCAATGGCATGAGCTACATAGCCAATGGAATTTCCTTGCAACCCGGCGATGAGATTCTTACTACTGATCAGGAACATTCCGGAGGTAAGGGGGGCTGGCTTGTAAAGGAAAAAAGATATGGCGTTGTTTTCAAAATAGTCACCGTACCAAAACCCATTCATGACCAGAAAGAGGTTTACGATATCATCGTCAAGGCCATGACGCCGCGCACGAAGGTGCTGATGCTCTCACATATGATCACGGGCAGTGGCGCAATCCTGCCCGTGAAAGAATTGTGTGCCGAAGCTACCAAACGCGGAATTTTTACGGTGCTTGACGGCGCCCAGACCATCGGACAAATAAAAGTCGATGTTAAGGATATCGGTTGTGATGTCTATCTGGGCTGCTTCCACAAATGGATAGGTGCTCCTGCCGGCACGGGTTTTATGTACGTAAAGGCTAATAGAATGAAGGACATTTGGACCACGGTGGCCAGTGGCCGGTGGGATAACCATGAAGATGAAGGATTTCGTTTTACGCAAAGGGGCACTGGCAACTTTCCTGTCCTGAAAGGTTTGGAAGCTGCCCTCGACTTCCACGAAGAAATTGGGCCTGATAAAGTATATGACCGGATCAAGTTACTGGGGGAGCGATTGAGGACTGGGTTGAGGAAAAACAAAAAAGTAAAAATCTTCTCCCCGGTGGATGAGGGCATGTGTGCTGGCATTACCGTATATAATATTGAAGGCCATACAGGGACTCAAATTCAAGATACCTATTGGGCCAAAGCGAAGATGCGTCCTCGCTCTCAGGGTGATCAGTTTGGTGTAAGACATTGCACACATATTTTCAACAGTCCCGAAGAGATTGATAAGGCTTTGGTGATTGTGAATGAACTGGCAGGGTAATGCGGTTGGTTAATTCGTAATTGTAATTGTAATGGTAATCGGTAAGAGGTAATCAGTAATCGGTAGGTGGTGCCTTGATAATCGTCAATCTCCTCCGTATCCATTGCTCCAGCTTCCTTGAGTACCTGGTTGGTAATGTCAGTGGCAATCGATTACCTTTTTACTGATAACTGATTACCTCTCTAACGAGACTGGCAAATGAATCATAACGTTATTTTTCAAGACCGAATGCCATCCCCCTTTACCAAAGAGCTTCCCGTAAAAGCCAAACCGTCCGTCGACATGAAACTCCTGGCATCCATTCACCCGGAGTTGATGGATGATTCCTACGTGTATGTGCACTGTCATTTTGATAATACCTGGCAAGACATGCTCATCCGCATATGGAAGACAACATTTCTTATCGACCGCAATGCATCCGCACGTTCGGCACTCGTCCATGCTGAGAATATTTCCTATGCCCCTCAATGGACACTGATACCCGATCTTCAGCCTTTTTCTTTTTTACTGATTTTTGAAGGCCTCCCAAAATCCTGTGTGCTCTTCGATTTGGTGGAGACAATTCCCGAGCCGGGTGGATTCTTTGTGAAAGATATCCGAAGGAACGAACAGGATGTTTATCACGTGCAATTGGAATAAACGGGCTCTGGGTGGACTTGTACAATGAAAATTGCAAGTCTTTTTAAAAATCTCCCGATAAAATAAAAAAGTTCCCCCAACGTCAATAGCTTCGGCCCGCAATTCGACTTTCAAGTCAACTTCAATTCATGAGCAAAGCAAAAGTATCCCTGGCACAAGTCTTTAAAACCATTATATGGCCCAGAAAGAACATTTTACTGGTGGGCCTGGTACTCATCGTGATCAGCCGGCTGGCAGGCCTTGTGCTGCCCTGGTCCAGTAAATACCTGATGGATGATGTTATCGCCAAAGGAAACATGGAGATGCTCAAGATGGTATTGCTGGCAGTGGCAGGAGCCGTGCTGGTGCAGGCTGTCACGTCCTATGTTCTCACCCAAATTCTGAGCGTGGAGGCCCAGCGCCTGATTTCCATTCTGAGATCCAAGGTGCAGAAGCAGGTTCTTCGCCTCCCCATTCGATTTTTTGATAACAACAAATCCGGGGCCCTTGTCAGCAGGATTATGAATGATGTGGAGGGGGTTCGCAACCTGGTGGGTACAGGTCTTGTTCAACTATTTGGGGGTGTTCTCACATCGGTCATTTGCCTTGTGTTATTGATCAGGATCAGCCCCATGATGACATTGTATGTGCTGGTACCCGTGCTCATTTTCGGATTAGTCTCCCTAAAGGCCTTTTCAAAAATCCGTCCCATTTTCCGTGAACGCGGCAAAATAACAGCCGATGTAACGGGACGTCTCACGGAAACGCTGAATGGTGTAAGGGTGATCAAAGGATTTAATGCGGAGCAGCAAGAGATTAAAAGTTTTGAACTGGGTGTCGAAAAACTTTTCCTCAATGTAAAGGCCAGCTTGATGTCCACCAGCCTCATTACAAGTTCGGCTACCTTTCTTCTTGGACTTGCCTCCACAGGGATTATGGGTATTGGTGGCTACATGATCATCAACGGTCAGTTGACTTTTGGTGAATTCCTGGCCTTCACATTGTATTTAGGATTCATGATAGCACCCATCGTTCAGATGAGCAACATTGGAAGCCAATTGACAGAAGCATTCGCCGGCCTGGATCGGACGGAAGAATTGATGAACATGACACCTGAAGATGATGGTTCAGTTCGCACAACAAGGGTCGAATCCATTCGGGGTGATATCGAATTCAAAGATGTTTCTTTTGCCTATGAGGAGGGAAAGGAAGTTGTACGGAATATTGTGTTCAGCGCACCTTCCGGCTCGGTGACTGCCCTGGTGGGTACTTCGGGCTCTGGCAAAACAACCATTGCGGGGTTGGCTGCCTCTTTCCTCAATCCACAAAGCGGGATGATTACCGTGGATGGTATTGACTTAGCCAAGGTGTCACTGGATAGCTACCGCAGCCAATTGGGTGTGGTTCTCCAGGATGATTTCTTATTTGAAGGAACGATTCGCGAAAATATTTTATTCCCTCGGCCAAAAGCTACGGAGCAGCAGGTATTGAATGCCGTCAAGGCCGCACACGTTCATGAATTCACCGATCGATTTGAAAGTGGACTTGATACCCTCATCGGGGAACGCGGGGTCAAACTTTCCGGAGGCCAGCGTCAACGCATTGCCATTGCACGTGCTATCCTCGCAGATCCCCGCATACTCATTCTTGATGAAGCAACTTCTAACCTGGATACGGAAAGCGAGTCACTCATTCAGGAAAGTTTGCGCGGGTTGATGCATGGGAGGACTACTTTTGTTATCGCCCACCGCCTGAGCACCATCCGCCAGGCAGATCAGATCCTTGTGGTAGAGAATGGAAATATCGTTGAACGCGGCAAACACGAAGAGCTGATCGCAAGGAAGGGCCGGTACTTTGAACTGTACACCTATCAGGCACGAATCTGATTAGGAGTTCTTCACATCCTCTCTCACAATTTAGGGAGTACTTTTGCCGAAATGAGTCACTACCCGGTCCTCGACGTAATCCCCCAGCTTAAGGAAGCATTGACATCCAATCGGATTGTCATACTTCAAGCGCCACCCGGTGCCGGTAAATCAACCATTTTGCCGTTGCAACTCCTCGAAGAGCCTTGGCTGGGCCATCAGAAAATAATCATGCTTGAACCCAGAAGGCTTGCTGCCAAATCAGTGGCGGCACGCATGGCCGGCCTACGCGATGAAAAATTGGGAGAGATCATTGGCTACCGTGTGCGTTTTGATACCAACGTGGGTCCTCACACGAAAATAGAAGTGGTTACAGAAGGCATCCTTACCAGAATGATTCAATCAGACAACAGTCTTGAAGAAATCGGCCTTGTGGTGTTTGATGAATTTCATGAACGAAGCCTTCAGGCAGACCTTGCCCTCGCCCTGAGTCTGCAAATTCAACAAGTACTGCGTGATGATTTGCGGATTTTAATCATGTCAGCAACATTGGATGGAGAAAGACTTTCTGCCGCTCTCGGTGGTGCACCCATCATTGCCTCCACGGGAAAGCAATTTCCGGTAGAGATATCCTACGCACCCCGCGACTCTGATACCCCAATTGCC
>JAYVEZ010000160.1:0-15050 GCA_043773645.1 Cytophagales bacterium | reverse complement strand
GCAGTCTTTTCTGCCATGACATATTTTACACAGAACATGACCCGGGAAAACTCACCTCCGGAGGCAACTTCTTCCAGGGTGCGGGGAGCCATTCCCTTGTTGGCACTGAAGAGGACTTCGATCTGATCTCCACCAAAAGGTCCTGGTTCAATTTTCCTTGAGTCAAATTGAAGCACCGCTTCAGGTATCCCTAAATCGCGCAGCAACTTAACAAGTTGTTTTGAAAGTGGGAGGAATGCTTTTGCCCGGGAGGCGCTGAGTTTTTCGGATAATAATGAAAGTTGCTTTTGACTATCCTCAAAATGCTTTTTTGCCGCGGCCAGGTCTGCGTCAAGGTTAACCGTCTTTTGCACCTGAAGCTCCAGATTTTCTTGAAGTGCCAGCAACTCCTTGATAGAACGAAGGCGGTGCTTCTGCAGCAGGCCGTAGATCAGGTCAACGCGCTCCTGAATTTCTTTGGTTTTCTTTGGATCAAACTCAATCTTTTCTTCCTCGCGTTCCAGTTCCCCCACGATGTCATTGAGTTCGATCCGAATGCTATCTATCCGGCGTATCAATTGTTCATACGGTTGGGAGTAGGAACTCAAAGGCTGGACGGCAGCCAAGGCTTCAGCGAGCACCACTGTCGCGGAGGTATCTGTCTGGCCGAGCAAGGCGATCGCCTGGTTCAACCGCACCTTAATATCTTCCCCATGTTCACTGATCTTGAGATTGGATTCAAGCGCCTCCTGTTCATTTTCACTCAAGGAAGCTTTTTGGAGTTCGTCCAGTTGAAACTTTACAAAGTCATATTCAGTTTTTAGCCGACCAGACTCTGCCTTCAGCTCTTCATATTGTTTTTTGGCTGCAAGGTACCTCTGCCAGGCCTGCTGGTATTCCGTGAGTAGAGCGGCATTCCCAGCGTAACTGTCGATCAACGCTAGTTGAAAACGATGGCTCCCGAGTTCAAGCGTTTCGTGCTGTGAATGGACATCCATCAAGCGTCCGCCGATTTTGCGCATCACCTCAAGGGTCACCGGCGTGTCATTAATGAATGCCCGGCTCTTGCCTCCCGGATTAATTTCCCGGCGGATGACTGTTTGGTGGCTGTAGTCAAGATCGTATTCTTCGAAGAGGCCCTTGAGTCGGTACGGTTGAACATCGAAGATGCCCTCTGTGACACATTTTTCTGACTCATCCCACAGCACTTTTGTATCGGCTCGGTTTCCCAACAAGAGGCCAATGGCACCCAGCATGATGGATTTGCCCGCACCCGTCTCACCGGTAATTACCGTCAGTTGGGGCGAAGGCCTCATCTCGAGGTGCCTGATCAAGGCGTAGTTTTTAATGGTCAGCTGCGTCAGCATGGCTGATCAAAATTAACAATGGAATTTAATTGTTGGAGATAATCTTTTGGTAGATGTTCCTTTTGGGGTCGATGGCGGTCAGCACGTCGTAGGCCTCGCGGCGTACACCGACGTTGCCTTCGGAGAAAACATTGACGAGTTCGTTTGCTTTGGAGTCAAAGAAGGAGATGATAAAGATTGAATTTGGGTAAATTTGCCATACCGTCCTGATATTTTTGAGTACCGTCAAAATGGTCTGCCGGCTGTCATCCGGTGTCTTATCAAACGTATCCAGTGCCATTCGATGATACTTATACGTGTTCTTGCGAAGCTCAACCATTTGGGGATTGTTAATGTTCTCAATCAGGTTGTATCGGTTTCGGTTACTGCCGATGGATTGCCAGCCCGGGCGATTGGAGGATTGCGCATTATTGACCACCATCAGGGCTTTCTGAAAATAGGGGTCTCCACCTTTTTCCGTGAATGAATCCGCATCCATACCAATAATGATGTAGGCATAATAGGCCAGCATGGAGGTGAGGTTGTTGATGTAGGCATTGTCGTTGTAGTCCAAAGGCAAGGATTCAATGTATTCAAACTCCCATTCGCGGTCGGCGAAATTCAAGAGCACTGTTTCGTAGTTTGTGTTGTAAACAGGGCGTGCCACGGTGATCTGGGCGCTGGCAATAAAGGTGCCTATCGACGGCATCTTGGAAATGTTAAGGAAGATGGAGCAGTTAATCCGCTCATAATTTTTGTACGTGTCTGCGGACCATTTGCGGGTGCTCATGAAGGTGGCTATGCCACGCTCCATGTCTTTGAAAATTCCCCGGTCGGAAGTCGCTATCTGGTCAGCATTCACTGTCACCTTACAGTTTAGCTCCTGGCCGAGCACTTCGACAAGGGTTATGGTGAGCAGCAAGGTCAGGGCAAGCTTATTCATGCAGTTGTTCAACAATAGCGCTCACAATATCGTTGGCTACTTCTTTCTTTGATTTTAAGGGAAATTCTTTCGACCCATTCTTTTGGCTGATGATTTCGATTTTGTTCGTGTCGTATCCAAACCCTGCGCCGGGATGGTTTAGGGAATTCAGTACAATCAGGTCAAAGTTTTTTGCCAATAGCTTTTTTTGAGCGTTGGTCCTTTCATTTTCCGTCTCCAGGGCAAAGCCCACCAGGATTTGGCCATTCTTTTTTAGCTGGCCGAGTTCGGCTGCAATGTCGCGGGTCTTTGTTAACTCCAGGGTGAAGTTGCCTTCGGTTTTTTTGATCTTTTGGTCTGCTCTCTGGGTTGGCTTGTAATCAGCTACTGCTGCCGATAGCACTGAAATGTCCGATGCGGGGAACAAAGACATGCACTCTTGAAACATTTCCTCTGCTGACGTAACGGGGTGGACGGTAATCCCCCGTTGATGCGTTTGTTGCTGAGTCGGCCCAACAACCAAATCAACCAGTACCCCTTCAGACGCTAGTGCTTCCGCAATGGCAAATCCCATTTTTCCGCTCGAATGATTTCCAATGAAACGAACAGGATCAATGGCTTCGTATGTCGGCCCAGCAGTGACCAGGGCCTTTTTACCTGTCAGTTTTTTTTTTACGGCAAAGAAGTCACTCAGAATCTTTTCGATGGCTTCTGGCTCTGCCATGCGTCCATTGCCGGTGAGGCCTGAAGCCAATTCACCGAAGTCAGTTTCAATGAGGTGATTGCCGGATTGCTGAAGCGACGCAATATTTCGCTGCGTGGCAGGATGTTGGAGCATGTCAAGGTCCATGGCAGGGGCGAAGAAGACCGGGCATCGGGCCGACAGATAGGTTGCCATCAATAAATTATCGCACAGCCCGTTGGCCATCATGGCGAGGGTGTTGGCCGTGGCAGGCGCGATGATGAAAGCATCCGCCCACATGCCCAGCTCAACGTGGTTGTTCCATTCACCCGTGTCACTTTTTTGAAAGTGGGAGAGGACTGGATTTTTAGATAAGGTTGATAGGGTCAACGGGGTAACAAAATCCATGGCGCCAGGGGTCATGATCACCTTGACTTCCGCCTCCTGTTTGATCAGCAGGCGGGTAAGGTAAACTGCTTTATACGCAGCAATACTACCCGTAACCCCTAGCAAGATCTTCTTGCCCTTGAGCATCTTAGAGTTCTGGCTTAACCTCTTCCGAACGACGGCGGTACATTACTTTGCCATCGAGAAATTCTTCCAACGACGTGGTGGTAGGCTTTGGAAGGCGTTCATAAAACTTCGAGATCTCAATTTGCTCGCGGTTTTCGAAAACTTCTTCCAGGTTGTCCACGGTTGTAGCGAACTCAGCTAACTTGTTGTTGAGTTCTTCTTTGATGTTGATGGCGATTTGACGCGCGCGCTTGGAGACCACCACAACAGATTCATATACGTTTCCGGTGTGGGCGGCGATCTTGTCAATGTCACGTGTAATAATGGAAGGTTGATTGGCCATGGTTCCTATGAATTTTTAATTGTTTTTATTTTATTGATTTGGTTCAAACTGACCGAGTACATTTTTTGTGCGTCTTTCAAATACGAACTGCCCGGAAAATTATCCACCAGCTCCTGGTAGTAGGCGACAACGGAAGTGTACCGATCCAGTTGAAGGTGCATGAAGCTTTGCTCTGCAAATTTATACTCAGCAACAACCTTCAGATAGGCGAGTTCTTCCAGGTATTTGGAATCTGGAAACCGCTTCTTAAAGTTATCAAATGCAATGACTGCCGCTTTGTACATCTTGATCTTCAGGTATTGCTTCGCGTTTTCATAGCCTTTTTTCTCCAGCTTCAATTGACTTGCAGCAATAACCTCCACAGCCCTTTCACGAAATTTGCTGTCCGGAAACCGGTTCAGAAAATTCTGCATCGCGGCCATCGCCTCGACGGAACTCTTCTGGTCCAGATTCCAGTCGGGAGAAGACACATAGAGAGAGTAGGCGTACATAAAATACGCTTCCTGGGCTAACGAACTGCGGGCATAGGTTTCAAAATAGGTCTTGAACTGACTGGATGCCAACAGGTACGTCTTCTCATAGTACTGGCAATAGGCCAGGTAGAACTCCACTTTTTCTCCTTCTGGGAGGCCCCTTACCACAGGCAGTATTTCCTCAAAAAGGATCGCCGTATGGTAGTAATCCTTCTTATTGTAGTACCCAAGGCCAGCATCGTATTTTATGCGCCAGTCCTCGCTTTTCTGAATTTTGCGAAAATTACCACAAGAGATCGCCAATAACAGGCAAATCACAACCCCACATCTTATTAACAGTCTTCCAATCATAAAAGAAGGCCGCAAATATACAATTCAACTTAACATATCTGAAACCCCATCGAAAACGATCTTTTTGGCAGATTATTTCCTCACCACCAGTTTTCGGGTTAGCACACCAATATTGTCCAGGTATACGGTGTAAAAGTACACACCGGAAGTAAGCTCATCAGCTTGTATTTTGACCTTAGTTTCATAAACAGGTAACTCATAATGGCCTACCGTGCTGCCAAGAATATTGTGAATAACCACTTTTGCCTTGAGGGATTCATTATAAATCCGGTAATCGATATAAGAAAGGTCAACCACCGGATTTGGGTAGACATCATGAATGGTTATGTCCTTGGACTGGAATACAAGCGATTTTGCAGGTTTTTCGTCTACGGCCACGGAAAAGGAATGCTCAATGCCAAGTGCGGGATTTCCCCGTGGGTAAACCTCAAAGCGAAAGGAGTTGGAAGTTGTACTCAGACCTGTTTCCACTGTAAAATACAGGTTGGAGAGCGTCTCCCCGGGCTCAATTTTTTTCGAAAATTGGTCGAGTCCTGGCTCAAGACACTCATCTCCGAGACAGAAATAGGCCTTCTGGTTTGATCCCAGATCACCTTGCGCCTTCCTGATAATGAAGAATTGAGCCCTGTCTGACGTATTTTTAATCTTGATGGGAATTCGCAAAGTCTGGCCAAAACCTGCCTGAAAACTTTCCTGACGCTCCGTCCATTCGAAGCTTTGGGCCCGAACCGAAAGTCCCGAAATAGCAATCAAAAGAACCAGGACAATCCGTTTCATATTGTGCACACCTAGGCAATTGAAAAGATACGTTAAAGGTCAATGAACTCAAAGTTAAATGCAAAAAAACCAGGTTAACAGTACAATAAGTTTGAACTCTGCCCCGTTGGGCTAACCCTTTATCGGTATTTGTAGGTCACCATCTCCCGATTCGGGCGGTCACCTCCGCGCCACAGGAAACCTCTGAGCAGTTTATCCTCATCTTGCAGTTCATGGGGTGGGATAAAGGACGCGTCTGGGTTAATATAGAAGCTGATGTTATTCACTTTGCCTTGTTTGAAGTTTATCCGCATGTTGCTGCAGACAATCTTATTCATGCCAGATACAATGGTGACTTTTTCTTTCTTAACTCCGGTGCCCTCTTCCTTCTGCTGCAAGGCGTAGTAAATGCTCTCACCATTTCCGACAACAATAACGTGGTCGATGCTTTTGTCATTAAAGTATGCGGTCATCTTTCTTCCTTTGATCTGATTAAAGTTCAAGAGGGTATCCTGCGAGGCCACAAATGCATCCGAAACCATATAAATGCGGTTAATCTTCTTCTTCACCAGCAGGATCTTGATGGAGTCTGCTGTCATTTGATTTTCATTCGCCCACAGAACAGGGCTCTTAAAGAAATATAGCGTTGAGTCGCTGGCCATATAGACCAGGGAGTCAGCTTTTCCCTGAAGGTCATTCTTGAATATCTGCACATGGTGATATGCCAGCAGCCGTTTCTTTTTAGGATCCGGGCTTTCCACCGACATAAGGGTATCGGCGGCGATAAATAGGGTGTCATTTTCATCGGTCACCCGCGCGGCATAGGCATGACCATACACTTTGGAGATCCCCGTTTTTCTGTCATAATATCCATCGTCTCCGTAGATGTTCATGTTTTCCACCTTGGAGGTCATCACCACATTGCCCTGGGCCTTGTACAACTTGCGGATATCATCCAGGAGAAGTCGGGTACCACTTAACTTGTACTCCGGTGTCTGAAAGTCCCCTTTTACGAGATCCGATTTCTTAAATTTTGTGTCATAATACCCATTCTCATAATAGGCAACTCCACCTTCCTTGTCTTCCAGTTTTGTCAGTGCCCGGAAGTAGATGTGTTTGTTGTTGGCATTATATTGAAGGGTGTCCGAATGCATGGTGTAGTCTTTGTTTAAGCCGATTACATCGGACTTGAAGGAAGCGATGTTGGTGGCGAGATCGTAATAACCTTTTTTGCTAGTTAATGTGTTGGTGCTGTCCACAAGCTTTCCGTTGTTGAAGTAGCGCGCCTCGTTTTTCTTGCGGTCGTAATCGAGAAAATCGGTGTAGAGTGTCGCGGTTTCCAGTTTGTTGAAGACAACCTTTCTTCTGAGGTAGGCGATTTTTTTGTTGCCGTCGTAGTTAAGCCGCGAAGCCGTCACCGTGACGGAATCGCCTTCGGTGATGCGAATGTGACCGAAGGCCTCCACTGAATTCTGGGCGCGGTCGAAAATGGCAGAATCACAATAAATGGTGGTTTCGTTTTGAACGAATATGACCTCGCCAATAACCCAATCATTTCGCACCCCGTTTTGCACGGAGCCTGTGAGCGTGTTGGCGTGTTTGAGCTTTACTTTTCGTTGCCCCATACACCCCAGGGAGCAAACCAGCGCCAAAACGATCAAAAGGACTTTTTTCATTCGGCCACAAAGTTAGAAAAGCCAAGGAGACACAGGGACTTTTGATAATTTTGATGCGTGCTCACTGCCTTCAAGAACTTCATTTTCCGTAAAGACCTCTTTGATCCAACGGACCGAATCCTGCTCGCCGTGAGCGGCGGGCTTGATTCTATGGTGATGCTGAACCTTTTTCAGGAAGCAGGCTATCGCATGGGCGTCGCGCACTGCAACTTTCAGTTGAGGGGAGATGCATCGAACGGGGATGAGGAGTTTGTGAAGCAATATTGCGGTCGTTTTAAGATTGAATTCTTTGGTCAACGCTTCTCAACCAAGAACTATGCCGAAGAGGCTCACCTCTCCATCCAGATGGCAGCAAGGGAGCAGCGCTATACCTGGTTTGGTGAAGTGATGGAGGAGAAAAAATACCACTGGCTGGCCACTGCCCACCACCTGGATGACAACCTGGAAACGGTCCTTCTGCGATGGACCAAAGGTGCTGGCCTCGACCAGCTCACCGGCATTCCGCTCAAGAACGGCAAGGTGATCCGTCCCCTTCTTTTTGCAACACGGGAGCTGATTTTGAATTATGCCAATGAACACAAAATTGCGTGGCGCGAAGATGTGAGCAATGCGACCGATGACTATCCGCGCAACTTCATTCGTCACCAGCTTATTCCCAGACTGAAAGAGATAAACCCATCCCTGGAAGTTACGTTTGGAAACTCTTTGGATAAGATGAAGGGTGCCCATGAACTGATGGAGCGCGGACTTGGACAATTAAAAGATACAATCACAAAAACAGAAGGGCAGAAGTTCATGATTGACAAGACACTGTTGATGTTGTTGCAACATCCTGCGTTTGTCTGCCATGAATGGTTGCGTCCCCTGGGATTTGAATGGGACCGGTGTGTTCAATTGGTTTCGGCGCTGGATTCTTCTCCGGGTAAACAATTTCTTTCCACCACCCATCAGGCGGTCATCGACCGCGAGTTCATTATTGTTACGCCCCGCCAGGAGTGGTCACATGAAATATTGATAGAAGAGGGGCAAGGCAAAGCCGTATTGGGTCCATGGGTATTGACCATTCAATCGGTTACCGGAAACAAGATTGAGGGTGGAGAAAACCTGGGTACGGTTGATGCTGCATTGATCCGGTTTCCCCTGTTGTGGCGAAAGTGGAGAAACGGAGATGCCTTCAGCCCGTTGGGTCTGGGCCATCGCAAGAAGTTGAGTGATTTCCTGATTGACGAGAAAGTGCCCTTAACTCAAAAGCATTCCGTCACCGTGGTGGAGTCTGCCGGAGAGATCGTGTGGGTGGTAGGTTTTAGGGTGGACGACCGTTTTAAGGTGACATCCCGAACCACCTCCGTCATACGCATGCAATTGGCGTTAATTTAAATGACTTTTATCATTTTTCTTTCTTTTCCCTATTGATAACTTACGTCCGAAACGAATTAATCAAATTCCCAAATCCTATCTTATGAAAGTAACTGTTGTGGGTGCCGGTAACGTAGGCGCCACGTGTGCCGATGTACTTGCACAGCGAGAAATCGCAAATGAAATTGTGTTGATTGATATCAAAGAAGGTCTTGCTGAAGGCAAAGCCCTGGACATCTGGCAGAAGGCACCCATCAATTTGTATGACAGCCGCACCATTGGTTCGACCAACGACTATACCAAAACTGCGAAGTCGGATGTGGTCGTGATCACCTCCGGACTGCCCCGCAAGCCGGGAATGAGCCGGGATGATTTAATCGTTACCAATGCAGGTATTGTCAAAACGGTGACCGAAAATGTGGTAAAGCATTCACCCAATGCGATCATCATTGTGGTATCCAATCCCCTTGACGTCATGACCTATCAGGCTCACCTCACATCCAAGTTTCCCCGGACACGGGTGATGGGGATGGCGGGCATCCTGGATACGGCTCGGTATCGTGCATTCCTGGCCGAGGCCCTGCATGTTTCTCCGAAAGACGTACAGGCGATGATCCTGGGTGGCCACGGAGATACCATGGTGCCGCTTCCGCGCTATACGACGGTGGCAGGCATACCGGTAACGGAGCTCATCGATAAAGAGAAACTCAACGCCATCATCGAGCGAACCAAAGTGGGTGGGGGAGAATTGGTCAAACTGATGGGAACCTCCGCATGGTATGCACCGGGTTCGGCTGCTGCGCAAATGGTGGAAGCCATTTTAAAAGATCAACGTCGGATACTTCCAGTTTGTATCCAACTGGACGGCGAGTATGGAATTAAGAATTGTTACCTCGGCGTGCCAGTGGTATTGGGCAAAAACGGTGTAGAGAAAGTGATTGAATTGGATTTGAACGCCGACGAAAAAGCCTTGCTTGAAACCAGCCGACTTCACGTGAAAGAAGTGATGGAAGTGCTGGATAAGCTGCCTAAGTAAATTATAAATTAGGAATTAATAATTACGAATTGAGGGTGCTGGGCAATGCCTGGCACTTTTTTTGTTTGAAGCCTGCGAATTGGGAAGTCAATATCAAGCCTCTTCAGGGCTATGACTGTCCTGCAGCATAAACTGTGCGATCGCCAGATCCTGAATGGCATTACCCACCGACTTAAACACCGTAACCTGATCTTGGGAGGTCCGGCCTTTCCTAACACCTGAAATGATTTCACCTAATTCTGCATGGATGTGCCCGGGCCCGATCACACCTTCATGGATGGGTATCATGATGTCGCCTGCTTCCGACAAGGTGGCTTCACGCTGATCGACAATTAAAAGGCATTGCTGAATTACTTTTGACGGAATTTCCTGCATGGTTGGCTTGAACGATCCAATGCCATTGATGTGAACACCCTTTTTGACATCCAAGGAATGAAACACCGGGGTTGTCGATGTGGTTGCAGTGCAAATCACATCGGCTCGTTGTAGGTCCTCAGGCTTTGTGCCGGAGTGGACGGGTATTTTATATTTTTCCTTGGTGGTTTCACAAAATTTTGCGATGTTCTTGCCGGGTTTACCAAATATGATAATCTCTTTAACCGGACGGACGGCCAACACACCTGCGAGTTGGGTTTCTGCTTGGGCACCCGTGCCAAAAAGGGCCAGCACTTCAGCGTTCTTTCGCGCAAGCAAATCGGTGGCGAGACCGGAGGCGGCACCCGTTCTGAGAGCTGTGAGATATTCTGCATCAAGCAATGCGAGGGGAGTGCCATTGACTCCATCCATCACCAAAACTTTGCCTTGAATGATGGGGAGATTAACCGATTCATTGGACTCGAAGACGGTCACCATTTTAAGTCCGAATAGTCCGAAGGCGGCTGAGTAAGAGGGCATAAATAATGCTCGACCGGTGTGGTCGTGGTTTTCAACCATGCTGCGCATGGGCACCGTGGCCCCAGCTGAACTCAATTGCAGAAAGGCATCACGCATGAGTTCAATGGCTTTGTGCATCGGAATTTTATTCCGGATGTCTTCAGCGCTGAAATGACGAAAGGAAGAATTCATTGTTTGATACCCCGGTAGAGGATTTCATTTTGTGATATACCATTGCGGAAGCAGACTTCTGTGGTCAATGTCTTGGCAAATAAGTTTGCTTCAGCCTTCAGTCCGCTTTGTTCAATGCGCTTTGCATAATCTTTTCCGAATTTTCTAACATGATCATCCTGACCATAAGCTTTCTCCCGGTCCCGGGGATCAGTGATGGAGCTATCTTCGATGGTGACATCGGGAACCGGTGAAAAGAATGGCACTTGCATGATGGCCCATCCACCCGGGCGGAGCACCCTGCGGATTTCACGCATGGCCTGAATATCATCTTCAACATGCTCCAGCACATGGTTGCACAAAACAACATCAAACTTGTTTTCCTTAAATGGAATTTGATGAATGTCCATCTTCACTTTTGCCAGTGGCGATTCGATGTCGGCGGTGATATAACCGTCCCCGTGGATTTTTTCAAAGCGTTTCATGAAGCAATGCTCAGGAGCAACGTGAAGCACCTGAAGCCGTTGCGAGAAGAAGTTTGTTTTTTCTTTCAGGAACAGCCAGATCAGCCTATGTCGCTCGAGAGAAAGACACGAGGGGCACAGGGCATTGGGTCTTGGGTTGATCCGGCCGTAGGGTAAGAAAGTTCTGTAGTGACTTCCGCAGATTGGACACTCCACAGAATTACCTAAATAAAATATCCCAACGACTTTTAATCCGATGCCGCTAAAGCGCTGAAGGTATTTGCGGGGCACATATCGGATGAGGAGGGAGATCAGTTTTTTCATTCAGTGCAAATATATGATGATGACTTGATCTTGCGGTGGCCCAAGCGGTTTCAGATGCAGGGGTTGGACTCAAGTCCATACAGGGAGGGATCTGTTAACCCCGGCCTTAAGACCGGGGTTACACGGACTGCACTAGCAACTGGCTTTAGCCCAAGGGGGTGTCGCGAAGGGTCTGTATAATCATTGCCAGTCCACTCGTCAAATATCTCAGCCTGTTTAAAACTATTCCCGTTAACACTTCATCTTTATGCTATGAAAACAACGTATTGAACTCAAACAAAACGTTTTCTGTGACCAAAACCTTACCTGACGGCGCTATGATGCATTCGGACCTCCTGCTCTCGCAGGCCCGCGGGGGTGACCTCCACGCCCAGGGAAAGTTGGTGCAGGTATGGTACAAACGGATTTATAATTTCAGCTATAAGTTCTTTTATGACCATGATCTGGCCATGGAGGTGTCGCAGCGGACGTTTATAGCGATGCACAAGAACATTGCTTACCTGCAGGATGGGGCCAGGTTCAGGTCATGGCTGTATACCATCGCAGTGAATTGTTGCCGGGAGGAACTGAGGAAAAAGAAAAGTGAGCGGTCCGTGTCGCTCCATGATTTGATGCCGGGAGAGGCGGAAGACAGTTATCAATGGGAGACGTCAGCCAACCGGAGAGAAAACCCGGAGCGTGTCTTCAGACAGAATGAACTTTCAGATCTGCTGCACGATTGCATGATGCTATTAAGTATTGAACAGCGCGAGGTTGTCATCATGAAGGAGTATGAAGGGTTGAAGTTCAGGGAAATCGCCGAGGCATTGAATATTTCTGAGAATACGGTCAAGTCGCGGATGTACTACGGATTGGAAGCATTGAAAAGAATTTTTGAACAGCGGAAGATTACCAAAGAAACACTAGGTTATGAGCTATAAACCCGATGAAGCAACCCTGATCTCTTTTCTCTACGGAGAATTAAGCGGCGCTGAGCAACGGCAAGTGGAAATGTATCTGCAAAGCCATCCGGAAGAAAGGAAACGACTGGAGGAATGGTCCTTCGCGAAGACAGTCCTGGCCGAACTTCCCGACAAGGAGGTGATCGCTCCCCCGATTATTTTGGGAGATCATTCCGATCGGTCAATTTGGAGAGACCGCACGTTGCGGATGAGCCTTGGCATGGCAGCCTCGTTGTTGTTCTTCCTTATTGCTGCAAGACTGCTTGGGCTCTCTGCCAGCTATTCTCCCGGCGAATTGAAAATTGGTTTTGGAATGGTGGAGAAAAGTATTCCCGCCAATCCGGCCGTCACCCAGCAACAGGTGGGTGAAATGATTCAATCCACCGTGAAGAGTAACAACGAAATCCTCAAGGCATCCTGGATGGAGGATAGAAAGGCATTGGAAACATCCATTCAGAAAAACCTTCGCTCAAGCTCGGTCAAAATTGATCAGTTGATGCAGACCGCCTCTTCGGCAAACCAGGAGCAGGTGAAGAATTTTGTAGGACAGTTGCAAGACAACAACCTCAAGCTGATGAAAGACTATATGCAACTTTCTTCGGCCGGACAAAAGGAATATATCGGGAGTCTGCTCGTAGACTTTTCTTCGTATCTGCAGGAGCAACGCAAGCAGGATTTGCAGCTTTTTCAGGCAAGGGTGAGTAAAGTTGAACAGAACACAGACCAGTTTAAGCAGGAGACCGAAGAGATTTTAACGAGTTTGATTACGAATACAGGTACAAACAATACACGCAGGAATTAAAACTTAATATTTATGAAACGAATGATGCAGAAGTTGGTGATGGTGTGGGCCGTGGTGAGCAGTTTCATGGCTGCCGGACAAGTCAAAGTGAATGAACAACGGATGGAACAGGATGTGGAGGTGGCGGAAAATATTTTAAGTACCCTGGCACGTCAGCAATTCGGTAAGCGCAATTTTTTCCCCATTGAAGTAAGCGGGCACTACTTGCCTGGGTATGGAGTGACATTGAGGCTGCCACAAGGGGGTGCTTTCAATTTCCTGATGAGGTCATCCGATGCACCCAACATCATGGAAAACGTAGGGCCTGGATCCTATTCGTATTCTTATAGCATCTCGACACCCCAGGCAGAACAGGCGGAAGAGGAACGTGCTCGGGCTCAGGACCGGCAATCGAAGGACCGCGCCGTGGTTGCTGGTAAGGCAGGAACGGTTCGTTCAAAATCAGGATCCAGAATGAAGGTCAGCAGCGACAGTTTGGATTCCTCCATGGAACAGAAGTTTATGGAGATTGCAAAGAGTTTCCTCGCCGACTATGGTGACGTGATTAGCCAGTTGCGTCCGGAAGAGAAGATCATTATTACGAATCAATCAGAAGAATTTGCTGAATTTGAATTCAGGTGGCCCGGAGGAATGGGTGCCCGCCGCAGCATGATGTCGGCGGAGGCCAAACGCGATGATATCACACAATTGAAGCAAGGGAAAATCACCAGAGATCAATTCCTGAGCCGCTTAACGATTGTCAATACTGAAACTTCTGACAAACTTGATCCTGACCTTGAGGTACTCTCCAGCATGTTTACCCGCTTGTACCGCGCCGATTTGTCGAAAACATATTACACAGAAGGAGAGGTATCTTATGAGCGCCTGAAGGACTATGGTGTAATCTATTTCATGCGGGTCTATTCCAGCGACCAGGAGGGTGATGAACGTTGGTCGATGCCAACCCTTGCCATGAACAATGTGTCCACACCCGAGCGCAACAAGAAGGTGAAGGAACTCTACCCAAAGTTTGAAAGCGAATTGAAAGACAACCTCATTGAATATGGCCGCACGTTGCGCAGCTTGAAAGATGATGAGCAAGTGGTGCTCAATGTGAAGCTTACGAAATGTGTTGGATGCGGCATCCCTGCCTCCATTGAAGTCTCGGTTAAAAATTCTGTACTCAAAGATTATGGCGCAGGGAAGACCACAAAAGAAGCGGCAGTGCTAAAGGTGATTGTGAAGAAGGTTGGGATTCAGTGAGTGTGCAGTCATATGATAGAGGCTTCAGGATGTTCTGGATACTGAACGGCCTGATGCTTTTTGATCGTAGAGTGAGGCCTTAATTCGTTTAACCAATTCGAACCGTCCGTTATACTTGGATCCCCACTCCGATAAATATCTTGATCCATTCAGTAACTATTCTAGTCCTTTCGGGTAATACCGGATGGGGCAATCTTTATGCCGCCAATTTCGTTACAGGAAGGATTAACCCTATCTTCGGATGTTAAAGAAACTCATTATGAAAAGGAATCTCCTGATTGGCGCTGGCGCATTGGTCGTGCTCATGATCGGCTACTTTATAGTGAGAGGCAACAAAAGAGGTGAAGCTGCCGACATCATGAGTACCGTAAAACAGGGGAAATTCAAAGTTGAAATTGAGACCACCGGTGAATTGGAGGCCAAGAACTCGGTCAAGATTCTTGGGCCGCAGTCACTACGGGCCTTTCAGATATGGCAAATCACCATTCAGAGCATTGTGGACGAGGGTACGGTTGTGAAGAAGGGCGACTGGATCGCCACGCTGGACCGTTCTGAGTTCCAAAACAAATTCACCGCCAAACAAATTGAACTTGACAAAGCCAGTTCCAAATACAACCAGACTCAACTCGACACCACCCTTCAAATGCGCCAGTCGAGAGACGAACTGATTAATCTTAAATATGGTGTCGAAGAAAAGGAGATTGTCCTGGAGCAATCCAAGTTTGAACCACCTGCTACCATCAAGCAGGCTGAAATTAACATGGACAAAGCAAAGCGTGCCTATGAGCAGGCGATCGAAA